>NZ_JBHYKH010000552.1:3509-5866 GCF_042741275.1 Streptomyces sp. NPDC058964 | reverse complement strand
CCACAACCCCCAAAACCCAGATCAAAACAAGGCCTTGCACGCCCACGCTATGGAGTTGGACAACGTCCGTACGGCGATCAAGAACGGCGACCGGACCCCCGACATCGGCCCCGTCACCGACGCGGCCGGCGAACTGACCAAGGTCTGCACCCCGTAAGTCCGGCTCCGGGCCCAGGGGATACTGGCCCCCATGACCCGCTTGATCCTCGCCACCCGCAACGCCGGAAAGCTCGCCGAACTCCACTCGATCCTCGCCGACGCGGGCCTGCCCCATGAACTCGTCGGCGCGGACGCCTGTCCCGACGTCCCCGACGTCAGGGAGACGGGCGTCACCTTCGCCGAGAACGCCCTCCTCAAGGCCCATGCCCTCGCCCGCGCCACGGGCCTGCCCGCGGTCGCCGACGACTCCGGTCTCTGCGTGGACGTCCTCGGCGGCGCCCCCGGCATCTTCTCGGCCCGCGGGGCGGGCCGGCACGGTGACGACAAGGCCAACCTGGACCTGCTCCTCGCCCAACTCGCGGACATCGCCGACGAGCACCGCGGCGCCCACTTCGCCTGCGCGGCGGCCCTCGCCCTGCCCGACGGCACGGAGCGGGTCGTCGAGGGACAGCTGCGGGGGGTTCTGCGCCACGCAGCGGTCGGCACGAACGGCTTCGGCTACGACCCGATCCTCCAGCCGGAGGGGGAGTCGCGGACCTGCGCCGAGCTGACCCCCGAGGAGAAGAACGCGATCAGCCACCGGGGAAAGGCGTTCCGTGCCCTGGTGCCCGTGGTGCGGGAGTTGCTCGGTCAGTAGGTGGTGCGGCCGGAGGGACTCGAACCCTCACGGGAGTTACCCCACTGGGACCTAAACCCAGCGTGACTGCCAATTCCACCACGGCCGCCTGGTGCTGCCCGGCCATGCTATCGGCCGGGCAGCGCGCTCAGACGCCCAGATCCTTGATGATCTTCGCCACGTGGCCCGTCGCCTTCACGTTGTAGAGGGCCCGTTCGACCTTGCCCTCCTCGTCGACGACGACCGTGGAGCGGATGACACCGACGACCGTCTTGCCGTACAGCTTCTTCTCGCCGAAGGCGCCGTACGACTCCAGGACCTTCTTGTCGGGGTCGGCGAGCAGGGTGACCTTCAAGGACTCCTTCTCGCGGAACTTCGCCAGCTTCTCCGGCTTGTCGGGGGAGATGCCGATCACGTCGTAGCCCGCGCCGGCCAGGACGTCGAGGTTGTCCGTGAAGTCGCAGGCCTGCTTGGTGCAGCCTGGAGTGAGGGCGGCGGGGTAGAAGTAGACGATGACCTTGCGGCCCTTGTGGTCGGCCAGGGACACCTCGTTGCCGTCGGCGTCGGGCAGGGTGAAGTCGGGGGCCACGTCCCCGGGCTGGAGTCGCTCGCTCATCGGTCCAGAGTAACGGGGGGTCCTGACAGTGCGGCGGCGCGTGAAGCTGACAGACTGTCCGGAACAGCATCAGGAGACTTCGGAGGCCGTACGGTGGCGGAGACGTCGGACACGAGAACCCCGGCGCAGATCGAGGCGGACATCAAGCGCCGTCGCGAGGTGCTGGCCGAGACGCTGGACGAGATCGGGGTGCGGGTGCATCCGAAGACCATCGTCGGTGACGCCAAGGCGAAGGTCGTCGCCAACGTCGACCACACCCTCGGACGGGCCTACGTGAAGGTCAACCGGCTGGTGAGCGATGTGCGGGCCCAGTTCGTGGACGAGGAGGGCGCGCCCCGGGCCGAGCGCATCGTGCCGGTCGCGCTCCTCGCCGTCGGGGTCGTCGGGCTGCTCGCGCTGGGCTCCCGGCGCCGCAAGAACTGACCCGGTCGCGTACGGACGCACAAAAGGCAGGTAGGTTCGAAGGCGTGAGCGCCAAGAGAAATGACCACAGCACCCATCACGACAAGCTGCCCATTCGCATGCTGCACGACCGCGTGCTCGTGCGGCAGGACACCAGTGAGGGTGAGCGGCGGTCGGGCGGCGGCATCCTGATCCCCGCCACGGCGGCCGTCGGGCGACGGCTGGCCTGGGCCGAGGTGGTCGCGGTCGGGCAGAACGTGCGGACCGTGGAGCCGGGCGACCGGGTTCTGTACGACCCGGAGGACCGGGCCGAGGTCGAGGTGCGCGGTGTCGCGTACGTGCTCATGCGCGAGCGTGATCTGCACGCCGTGGCGGCGGACCGGTTCGAGGGCTCGGAGGACTCCACAGGTCTGTACCTCTGACGGCACCTGTGACGGTCCGTGTCTCTGGCCGTCCACGTCTTTGAATCAACGGCCGAAAAGGGCTGGTGACCATAGTGGCCCCCCCCTTTATTAATAGCATTTCAAAGTTTGGATATATCCCCTCCAAAACCCCCCGACCCGG
>NZ_JBHYKH010000552.1:3023-3499 GCF_042741275.1 Streptomyces sp. NPDC058964 | reverse complement strand
GGTGACACACACGCCCCCACCCATATTTTGTCATCGCTTTGCTATGTTCGAAGAGAGCCCGACGAGACGCGCCGTACCGGGATGGACGCAGGCAAAGACGACGCACCCCTGTCCGTCAGTCAGCCCGTACGCCCCGGAGGTGCCGCATGGCCTGGATCCTGCTCGTTCTCGCCGGTCTGCTCGAAGTCGCCTGGTCGATCGGCATGAAGTACACGGACGGCTTCACCCGGCTCGTCCCCAGCGTGCTCACCGGCGCCGGCATCGTCGCCAGCATGCTGCTGCTGTCGTACGCCGCCAGGTCCCTGCCCATCGGTACCGCCTACGGAGTGTGGGTGGGCATCGGAGCCGCCGGTGCGGCGGTGCTCGGCATGGTGGTGCTGGGGGAGCCGGCGACCGCCGCCCGGATCGTGTTCTTGGGTGTGGGGCTGTTTGGCGGGGGGGGGGGGAATGCGGCCCCCGGGGAGAGTGAGGGAGGC
>NZ_JBHYKH010000552.1:0-3013 GCF_042741275.1 Streptomyces sp. NPDC058964 | reverse complement strand
GTGTCTGCTGCTGGTCGCCGTGGTGGGGCTCAAGGCGACCTCCGGTCACTGACCGGTCAGCGACCGCTCACTGTTCTCCCAACCTGAGCTGCGGGCCTCCGGGGCCGGCCGTCGTTCCGGTCGTGGTGCCGTCGGTGGTGCCCGTACTCGTGCCGTCGGTGGTCCCGGCGGTGGTGCCTGCGGTGCCGCCGTCGGTCGTGCCCGCCGTCGTGCCGCCGTCGGTCGTACCGCCGTCGTTCTGGCCGGCCGTCTGGCCCTGGTCCTGCCCCTGGTCCTGGCCGCCGTCGGTGGTGCCGCCGTCGTTCTGGCCGCCGGTGGTGCCGGGCTCGGTCGGAGCCTGCGTGCCGGGGGCCTGGACATCGGCGCCCTGCTGCAGTTCGAGGTCGAAGTCGGTGGCCGGCTTGTTCTTCAGGGCGGCCTGCGTGTACTGCGCCCAGATCTCGGTGGGGGCTCCACCGCCGTTGATGCGCGGCAGCCCCATCACGCCGTACAGCGACTTGTGGGCGGCCGTGACCGGGTCCTGGCCCATCACCGAGACGACCGTGGCCAGGTCGGGCGTGTAGCCCGCGAACCAGGCCGCCGTGTCCTCCTCCGCCGTGCCGGTCTTGCCCGCCGCCGGGCGCCCGGCGGCCTGGGCGGCGGTCGCGGTGCCGGTCTGCACCACGCTCTGCAGGATCGACGTCGTGGTGTCCGCGGCCTCGCGGCTGACGGCCTGCGCGGTCTTGTCCTCGGGGAGGTCGACCTCCTCCGTGCCGTCCTTGGTGATCTTCTCGATCATCGTGTACGTGCCGTGCTTGCCGTGGTTGGCGAGGGTGGCGTACGCCTCCGCCATGTCCAGCACGCTGGCGGTGGCGGTACCGAGGGCGATGGACGGGTACGGGTTCAGGTCCTTGGTGCCGGCCGGGATGCCCAGGTCGACCGCGGTCTTCTTGACCTTCGCCGGGCCCACGTCGACGGCCATCTGCGCGTACACCGAGTTCACCGACAGGTCGGTGGCCTTGCGCACGGTGATGTCGCCGTACGACTTGGAGTCCTCGTTCTCGGGTGCGTAGGCGCCGCCGCTCCAGCCTTGCACCGGCCGCTGGTTGGTGCCGTCGTAGTAGGTGTTCGGCGTGATGGTCTGGCCGTCCTGCGTGGTGGAGCCGTTCTGCACGGCCGAGGTGAACACGAACGGCTTGAAGGTGGAGCCGACCTGGAAGTCGCCCCGGGTCGCGCCGTTGGTGTACTGCTTCACGTAGTCGACGCCGCCGTACATCGCGACGACCTTGCCGGTCTTGGGATCGACGGAGGCGCCGCCCGCGCGGACGTAGGAGTCGACCTTGCGGTTCTTCTTGTCCAGCTTGTCCATCAGCCGGTCGTTGACCGCCTTGACGAAGGCGTTCTGCTTGCTTTTCTGCAGGGTGGTCGTGATGCGGTAGCCGCCGGCCTCCAGGGCGTCCGCGTCGATGATGTTGTTCTTGGTGAGGTAGTGCTTGATCGCGTCGACGATGTAGCCGCGCTGCCCGGACAGGCCGGTGGAGACGGTCTGCTCCTTCGGCATCGGGAACTTCATGCCGGCCCGCTTGGACTCGCTGAGCCAGCCCTTCTTGACCATGCCGTCCAGGACGTAGTTCCAGCGGGCCACCGCGGCGGACTTGTTCTCGGGGTGCGCGATGATGTCGTACTCGCTGGGCGCGTTGACCAGCGCGGCGAGGTAGGCGGCGCGGGCCGGGTCCAGGCCGGTGGCGTCCACGCCGTAGTAGGCCTGGGCGGCGGCCTGGATGCCGTAGGCGTTGCGGCCGAAGTAGCTGGTGTTGAGGTAGCCCTCGAGGATCTGGTCCTTGGACTTGTTGCGGTCCAGCTTGATCGAGATGAAGAACTCCTTGGCCTTGCGGGTGACCGTCTGTTCCTGGGCCAGGTAGTAGTTCTTCACGTACTGCTGGGTGATCGTCGAGCCGGACTGCTTGCCCTTGCCGGTGGCGGTGTTCCAGGCGGCGCGGATCATCGCCTTGGGGTCGACGGCCGACTCGGTGTAGAAGTCGCGGTCCTCGGCGGCCAGTACGGCGTGCTGGGCGTCCTTGGAGATCTGCGCGAGGGTGACGTTCTCCCGGTTGATCTCGCCGTCCCGGGCCAGCTGGGAGCCGTCCGCGTACAGGAAGACGTTGCTCTGCTTGGTGGCGAGGGCGTTGGCCGGCGGGATCTTGACCATCGAGTAGCCGAGGAAGAACAGGCCGATGATCAGCAGGATGCCGACGAGGAAGGTGCCGAGCACCATCCGCCAGGTCGGGATCAGCCGGCGCCAGCCGGTGCGCTTGGACCGCTTCGGCTGCTTGCCGTTGCCGTTGCCGCCGGCGGTCGCGTTCGCGCTGCTCGGGGTGTCCGCGGCTTTCGTGCCGCTCTGGGTGCGGGCCGGGTTCCCGGCGGTCCCGGTCCCCGCGTTCGCCGCGACCGCCGGGGTCGCCGCGGTCCGGGGGATCCTGGTGGTGCGGGCGGCCCCGGCGCTGGGCACGTCCGCCTTCACCCTGGTCAGCCGGGTGGTCTCGTCGGTCCGCGGGGTGTCCTTGACCGGGGTGAGCCGGGTGGTGTCGTCGGCCGGCGGGGTCTCCTTGACCGGGGTCAGCCGCGCGGTGTCGTCGGCCCGTGGGGTGTCCTTGACCGGGGTGAGCCGGGTGGTGTCGTCGGCCCGCGGTGCGCTCGGGTTCCCGGGGGCCGCCGGGGCGCCCGGGGTGCGCGCGTTGCCCGCGCTCGCCGGACCGCTCGGCACGGCCTTCGCGTTCCCCGCCGCTTCGGCGGATTCGGCGGCCGCGGCGGCACCGGCGTTGCCGGCGGTCTCCGGGCTGCCGCCGCCCACCGGGCGGCCCGCGCCCCTCGGGCCCGCCGCGTACGGTGCGGCGTCCGTGTTGCCCGCGGTCTCGGGGGGCTCGGGGGGTACGGCGACCCGGGGCTTCTCGCGGGGAGCCGCGCTCGTCGGGGTGCCAGGGTGGTCAGGCCGGACAGTTTCAGCGGCGGGGGCGGCGCCGCCCGCCAGAGCGCG
>NZ_JBHYKH010000551.1:0-5896 GCF_042741275.1 Streptomyces sp. NPDC058964 | reverse complement strand
TCTCTGGGTCTCTGTAACCCCCTCTGTGTCGGTGGGGGGGGCGGGGGGGGGGGGGGTGGTGGTGGGGGGGGGCCGCCGGGGGGGGGGTAGGTTCACCCGTGCCCTGCTCGGTTCCGTCAGCCAGCACGTGTCGCACCATGCGAACTGCCCGGTCGTGATCGTGCGCACCAGGACATCGTCGTGACCCGGGCGGCCGGGGCGATCCCTGCCCCGCTCACTGGAAGGCCGCGTGGATCTCCTGCTCGGTGGCCTCGTGGGAGACGAGCAGGAGTTCGTCTCCCGGCAGGAGCCGCACATCGGGACCCGGCACCGTGGGACGCCCGTCACGGACGACGGTGGCGACGACGGTGCCCGTCGGCAGCGGGATCTCACCCAGCAGGTGACCCGCGGCCCGCGACTTCTCGGTGATCGCCGTCTCGATGACTTCGACGCCCGCCTTGCTCAGGCGCAGCAGCGCCACCGTGTCCGTGGCACCGGTGGCCTCCTCGATGAGCGAGATGAGTGGGGTGGCCGCGGGTACGGCCACATCCACGCCCCACCGCGAGTCGAAGAGCCACGCGTTCTCCGCGTCGTTCACGCGCGCCGCCACGCGCCCCACGTCGAACCGGCGCTTGGCAAGGAGGCTGATGACGAGGTTGTCCTCGTCGCGGCCGGTGGCGGCCACGACGAGGTCGCAGGTCAGCGCACCCGCACGCTCGAGAAGTGCGGGCTCGCAGGCGTCCCCGGCCACCAGGTGCACGGACGGCATGCCCTCGAGTTCCGCGAAGCGGTCCTCGTCGTGCTCGATGAGGGTGACGTCGTTGCGTGCGGCGCAGAGCACCTGGGCGATCTGCGTGCCGAGGCGGCCCGCCCCCGCGATCAGGACGTTCACGTTCCCAGCTCCTTGTCGAGGAAGCCGCGCAGACGGCCCAGCGCGGTCGCGGCCACGGCGAAGGTGACCAGGTCGCCGGTTTCGACGAGGGCGCCGTGGGCGGGCAGCATCGAGCGTCCGGCGCGGGTGACTTCCACGACCCGGATCTCTCCGTCGACCTCGAACTCGGCCAGCTGCCGGCCGGTGAGATAGGCCGGCAACTCGGAGCGGACCAGGAGGGTCTCGCCGTTGCCGAAGGAGAGTTCCGTGGTGAGGTGGCGGTGCAGCAGCATCTGATGGATACGGCTGACGGCCCAGCGGACGCTGGAGATCGTCGGGATGCCCAGGTCCCGGTAGATGTCGGCGCGCCTCGGGTCGTGGATACGCGCCAGGACGACGGGGACTCGATAGGTCTCCTTGGCGGTACGGGCGCTCACGATGTTGCTGTTGTCACCCGAGGTGACCGCGACGAACGCGTCCGCGTGGGCGATTCCGGCCGCTTCCAGCACGGGGCGGCTGAAGCCGTTGCCCACGTGGAAGGTCCCGGGGAAGCCCGGTTGCAGCAGCCTGCGAGCCTTTGGCTGCTGGTCGACCAGACGTACGTCGTGGCCTTCGGTCACGAGCTGCGCCGCCAGGGCGGAACCGACCCGGCCGCAGCCCACGATGACCACTCTCATCATGCACCTCCCTCCGGACGCTTCCGCCGGTGCCGTAGCACCCACTTACGGGCTTCCTCGGCGGCCAGCAACAGCGCCCCGAACCCGGTGAGAACCGCCCAGTCGGCGGGGGTCAACGGCGCGGTGTGGAAGATCGCCTGCAGCGGCGGCGCGTAACTGATGGCGGCCATCAGCGCGATGCCGACGCAGCCGGCGCCGATCAGCCAGGGGTTGGACAGCAGACCCGCCCGGAAGACGCTCTGCCGGTCGGTGCGCACCGCGAGGGCGTTGAAGAACTGACTGACGACGATTCCGGCCTGGACCATGGTGATCGCCTCGCGGTAGACGGGATCGTCCCTGGTGAAGTCCGCGTACGGAATGCCGGAGGCGTGGATGTGCCAGAAGAAGACGGCACATACGCCAAGGGCCTGGATACCGCCGAGGAAGAGGATCCGGCCCATGACGCCGGTCGAGAAGAGCCGTTCCGCGCGCGGCCGCGGCGGGCTGTCCATGACGTCGGCTTCCATCGGTTCGGCGCCGAGCGCGAGCGCGGGCAGTACGTCGGAGCCCAGGTCGATGGCGAGGATCTGGACGGCGGTGATCGGCACCAGCGGGAACCCGGCGAAGGTCGCCGCCAGGATCGGCACCAGTTCGGCGATGTTGTGGCTGAACAGGTAGATCAGGAACTTGCGGATGTTCCGGTAGACCGAACGCCCCAGTCCCACCGCCGTGGTGATGGAGGCGAAGGAGTCGTCGAGCAGCACCATCACGGCGGCCTCACGGGCTACGTCCGTGCCGGAGGCCCCCATGGCGACACCGATGTCCGCGTGTTTCAGGGCCGGAGCGTCGTTGGCCCCGTCCCCGGTGACGGCGACGACCTCACCGCGCCGCTGCAACGCGGTGACCACTCGCATCTTGTGCTCGGGGCTGACCCGGCACAGCAGCAGTTCGGTGGAGCCGGCCAGCAGCGCGTCCAGGCCGGCGTCGTCCAGTACGTCCAGCTGCGTGCCCGTCACCACGGAAGGTGCCGGTCCCCGCACGATCCCGACGCGGCGGGCGACGGCCTCCGCCGTGAGGGGATGGTCGCCGGTGACCATGACGATGCGTATCCCGGCCCGCCGGCACGCGTCCACCGCGTCCCGCACCTCCGGGCGCGGCGGGTCGTACATCCCGGCGAGTCCCAGCAGGGTCAGTTCCGATTCGACGTCTCGTAGCGACGGGTGAGGGCCCGATACCCTCCCCCGGGCGACCGCCAGCACGCGCAGGCCCTGTCCGGCCATGGCGTCCGCGGCCGCGACGACCTCGCCGCGGGAGGCCTCGGTGAGGGGCGTCGCCCTGCCCTCCCGGTCCAGGGCGACGCAGCGCGTCAGCAGCTCCAGCGGCGCGCCCTTGACGCACGCTTCATACGCTCCGTCCCCGTCACGATGCACGGTGCTCATCAGTTTGCGGACGGAGTCGAAGGGATGCTCCGCCACCCGTGGCGTACGGGCCTCCTCGGCAGCCGGATCCATGCCCGCCTTCATGGCGGCGACCACGAGGGCGCCTTCAGTGGTGTCGCCGAGCACCCGCCACCCGTCCCGGCCCGTGGGCGGCACCAGTCGCGCGTTGCTGCACAGAGCCGCCGCCCGCAGCAGCCGCCGTACGGATCCCGCCTCGGCGACCTCACCGACAGGCGTGTACCCCACCCCCGATACGGCGTGCGACGCGCCGTTCGCCCACAGCCGTACGACGGTCATCTCGGCCTGTGTGAGCGTCCCCGTCTTGTCGGTGCACACCACGCTGGTCGAGCCGAGCGCCTCCACCGCCAGCAGCTGCTTGACCAGTGCGTGCTGGCGGGCCATACGGCGCACACCGATCGCCAGTGACACCGAGAGCGTCGCAGGCAGCCCTTCCGGAACGAGGGCGACCATCACCCCGAGCGAGAAGACGAACGTGTCGACGAACGGCTGGCCGCTGGGCACGCGCACCGCGAACAGGGCGGCGCCGGTGGCCAGCGCGACGCCCGCCACCCGGCGGGCCATGGCCGCGACCTGTCGCTGCAACGGGGTCTTCTGCCGGGGTGCCGCGGCAGTGAGCCGGAAGATCCTTCCGAACTCGGTGGCCGTCCCCGTGGCGGACACGACCGCCCGGCCCGTGCCCGCGACCATGTCCGTGCCCATGAACAAGCAGTTGCGGGCTTCCAGCGGCGGCCCCGCCGACACCGGTCCGGCGACCCGCGCGACGGCATCGCTTTCGCCGGTGAGTGCCGCGTTGTTGACGGCGACCTCGTGCGCCTCGACCAGTCGGCAGTCGGCCGACACCGCGTCCCCGGCTTCCAGAAGCACGACATCGCCGGGTATCAGATCCCGCGCGGGCAGTTCTCGTGCTTCGCCGTCGCGCAGCACCCGGCACGTGTGCGGCACCATCGCCTGCAGGGACTCCGCGGTGCGCTCGGCGGAGTACTCCTGGGCGAAGCCGATGCCGGCGTTCAGCAGGACCACGCCGAGGATCGCCAGGGCCAGCTGAAGCGTTGCCGGATCCCGGGGCTGCTCCAGGGCGTAGGCGAGGAAGGTGATCGCCGAGGAGACGAGCAGCACCACTGCGAAGAGGTCGGTGAACTGCGCGAGCAGTCGCCTCCACACATGCACGCGGTCGACGCTGGGCAGTTCGTTGGGGCCGTGGCGGGCCTGGCGTAGGGAGACCTCTGCCGGCGTGAGACCCCGCGGGGAACTCCCCAGGGCTGTGTAGACGTCCGGGACAGGCAGGGACGCGAGGGAGGGACCGGGGGCGCCCCGGTCAGGGGCCGGGCCGCCTGCGGACGCCATGACGTCCTTCGGTGCACCGCCGTCGCACAGCGCGGTCGTCCCTGGCACGCGATGCTCGATCGCTCCCCGCTCGGCCGGGTCAGGGGCCACACCGGGCTCCCACCGACGACGACGGCCCCGGCGGCTCCTGGAGCACGCTCCAGGCGACCGATCCGAGAAGGTCGCCCAGCCGTCTGAAGACGTCCAGGAACAGGTCGTCGACCGTCAGCACTCCCGCCACCCGCCCGCCGTCGAGGACCGGAAGGCGACGCACGCCGGTGCGGCGGAACGTCCGGTAGGCCACCTGGACGTCGTCGTTCGCATCGACCGTGATCACTTCGGCCGACATCACCGCCCGCACAGGTGCCTCCCGGCCCAGGCCACTGGCCAGGCCGTGTACGGCGAGGTCGCGGTCGGTGACGATGCCACGCAGTGTTTCGTCCTCCACGACCAGGACGGAGCCGACGGCACTCTCGGTCATCCGCCGGGTCACCTCCAGCAGGGAGACATGAGGCGCGACGGAGACCGCCGGAGCGGTCATGATCTCGGAGACCTTCATCGCGACCAGCCCTGCCTCACGCGATGTCCAGCAGATCGGCCACTGGCCGCCGCGGGCTCGCGGGGCCCACGGGGCCGTAGCCGAGCCGGAGGACCATCTGCACGTGGGCCATGGCCGAGACGGGGTCGCGAGCCACCCACCGCAGTTCCGGCCATTGCAGGAGCTGAGAGGTCATCGAGGCGACCAGCCCGTCCGCTGTGGCCTGGAGCAGGACCCGCTCCAGTGCCTGACCTGCGAGCAGCCAGTCCGCGGGGTCGTCGCGGGCCGTGCCCAGCACAGCGATGTGCGGGTTCTCCTCGAAGGACGCCCAGGCACGCCCCGGCATCGGACGGCCGACGGCGAAGTCGCGCACCGGGGCCGCTGTGCCGTGCTGGCGGGGGCCGAACGCCTCGGCGGGGATGCCGTCGTACACCGCCACGTCGGCCGACGGTGCCGTCCGCGCCCACTGCGTCGTTTCCGCGAGGATGTCCGGGGCCATCGCCTCACGGCCCTCGGCATCCTGCACCAGCTCCAGGATCGAGCTCACGTGCCAGGCGCCCGGGAACAGCAGTTGGCTGCCCTCGGCACGGGCCGCGTCGCACAGCCGTTCCCGCACGGTGTCCGGGATTTCCTCGTCACGGAACGGGAGACGGCTGGAATGCCGGCGCGAGATTGCCGGGTGCAGCCGGGTCAGTGATTCGTCGGGTGCCGCGGAGCCGTGCAGACCCACCTCGGCGAGCAGCTCCGGGTGATTCGGGTCGGGCAGCAGCCTGACGTCCGGCGCCAGCCCCATCGCGGCGGCGGCCACGCGAAGGTTGAAGAGGGCGGCACCGCAGCCGAGATGCAGGCCTCGCTGTTCCGGATCGGTCCGGGGCAGGGTCCGCTCCAGGTCGGCGTAGAGGCACAGGACGGTGCTGTCGCGCAGAAAGCGGAACCTCCAGGGCTGTGCGTTGTGCAGTGAGGGTGCCGATGCAGCCTCCGCCACCAGCCCGGAGACGGTGTTCACGGCCAAGGGTTGTGCGGTCACGGTGGCTTCCCTTCTCGGGGGGGTGTGGTGGCGTCGCTCTCA
>NZ_JBHYKH010000550.1:0-5911 GCF_042741275.1 Streptomyces sp. NPDC058964 | reverse complement strand
AACGGGGCTATCCAAGACGGCTCCGACGCCGTGATCACACCAGCCACACCAAGATCATCTCACCCCTGACCAGGGGTTACGGGACAGCCCTTAGGAGCCATTGGTGCTCCCATTGCCTGGCAGCGAGTTTCTCGTTTACCTCTCGGTCTGACACCCAGTATCGAGGCAGCACCGGCCTGTGCGCCGCACCCGACGGAACCGGACCGAAGATCATCGCCTCCACCGCCACCATCCGCCGCTCCGTAGAACAGATCCGGGCCCTGTACGGCGGCGGAGTCGAGCTCTTCCCGCCTGCCGGACTGGACGCCCGTCACTCGTACTTCGCCGAACAGGATTCCTCGCGCCCCGGTCGCCTCTACGTAGGCGTCATGGCCCAGGGGCACACCGCCGGTCGCGCCTCCGTGGCCACTGCCGCGGCCATGCTCCAAGGAGCGTGAGAACTGCCCGAGGAACACCGCGACGCCTACTGGACCCTGGTCGCCTACCACCACAGCCTGCGCGAACTCGGACGTACCGTCACGGCCGCGGGTGACGACATCCCCGCACAGCTCACCGGGCTCGACACCGGAGCGGGTACCAGGCAGCTTCCGGACCATCAGGTACAGGAGCTGACCAGCAATCTGCCGCGCGCGGAACAGCCCGTTCTGCTCGACCGGCTGGAGAAACCATGGGACGACCCCGCGTCGGTGTCCTTTCTCCCGTGCACAAACATGCTCTCCGTGGGTGTCGACGTGAAGCGTCTCGCCCTGATGCTCATGCAGGGCCAGCCCAAGACGACCGCCGAGTACATCCAGGCGACCAGCCGGGTGGGGCGCAGCTCCGTCCCCGGACTCGTCGTCACGTTCTTCAACGCCACACGCCCACGCGACCGTTCGCACTACGAGACGTTCGACATCTACCACCGTTCCCTCTACCGGCACGTCGAGCCCACCAGCGTGACGCCGTGGTCCGTACCCTCACGCCGCCGAGCCCTGCACGCCGCGCTCGTCATCCTCGTGCGCCACCGGCTCGGGCTGGCCGCGGAGAACCAAGCGGGTCACATCGTCGATCGCCTCCCGGAGGTGGAGGCACTCGCGGACCAGCTCGCACTGCGCGCCGAAGTATGCGAGCCGGGCAGCGGCGAGGCCGTACGCAAGGAACTGGCGGACCTCGTCGCCGACTGGGAGGACGCCGCTCGTGACGCGTACAAGCACGGCCGGGAGCTCTACTACCGCAGCCAGGGCAAGGGGCAGTCGAACTTGATCAAGAGCTTTGAACAGAAGTACGGGCTGTGGGAGACGCCCAACTCCATGCGCAATGTAGACCGGGAATGCCAGGTGATGGTGAAGGGAGCCGACCTGTGAGCCGCACCTTGCGGGTACGTCAGTCGCAGACGGTCGTCCCGTTCGGGGTCGGAGCCGTCTTCGACATCCAGGGCGAGTCCTTCGTCGCCACCGGAATCGGCGACTGGCCGGGCCGCGGCAGGCAGAAGGTCGAGTCCCCACGGCTGGCCTCCAGGCTCGGCGTCACCGGCTTCTACGCCGCCCCGGCCACGGCCAACGACCGCTTCGACACCCCGGACGCGCCGGGAGCACCGTACGTCCGATTCCCCTCCTGGCTCTTCTGCGGGGCCTGCCGGCGCATGAAGCGGTGGCGGATCGCTGACGAGAAGCCCGGTCAGCCGCCGCGCTGTCCCTCCTGCTCGCCGGCGCGGACCCTCGCGCCCATGCGATTCGTGCAGATCTGTGCGGCCGGTCACCTCAGTGACATCGACTGGTGGTTCTGGGCGCATTCCCGACGTGACGCCGGCGAGCGCAGACAGTGCACCGAACGCGACAGACTGCGCTTCCTCGTCTCCGACCGCGCCTCGGGACTCGAAGCGCTCTCCGTGGCCTGCACCGCGAAGGGGTGCGGAGCCGCGCGTGATCTGCTCGACATCCTCGGAACGCACGGGATGCGGTGTTCCGGACGCAACCCCTGGCAGCGGGCCGGCGAGGCCGTGGAGTGCGTCAAGCCGGTTCAGGTGGTGCAGCGCACCGCGGGGAACATGTACTACCCGATCGTGCACTCGGCGCTCGACATCCCTGAGACCGAGGTTCCGGCTCACGCGGACGAGGAGCTCACCCGGCGGGTACGTGAACACGACCTCTGGGTACAGCTGTGCCGGCACATCGGGAAGCCGCGGGCCGGCATGTTCCGGGACATCATCCTGGAGGACACGGGAGCCGACGAGGCACTCCTAGACGCCCTCGTCGCCGAGGAGACCGGGCACACGCCCGTGCCGTCCGCCGACTCTCCGTCCGCTCCCGCCCGTCCCGACCTCAGCCGGGAGGAGTGGGCCGCCTTCACCGCTCCGCCACCGCCGCCGACGCGAGACTTCGCACTGCGCGAGACCACCCTGGGCCTCGACGGCGAGACCGAGGAACCGTGGGCCGGCCTGCGTCGGCGCTTCGGCAGGATCGTCCTCGCCGACCGGTTGCGCGAAGTCCGCGCCCTGTCGGGCTTCACCCGGGTCTCACCCGATGCCACGGTCGTGCCGTCCGACACGGCGCGGCGCCTGAGATGGCTCCCCGCCGTGGAGGTCTTCGGCGAGGGGATCTTCCTCGCACTGGACCGGCATGAGCTCTCCTCATGGGAGGCGGACGCGAAGGTCCAGCACCGGGTTTCGGGGATGCGTGCCGACCTCGACCGGTCCTTCCAGAAGGACCGCCTGGAGCATCTCACCGGCCCGGAGCTCGCTCCCCGTTACGTCCTCCTGCACACTCTCGCGCACCTGCTGATCCGTCAGCTCTCCTTCGAATCCGGATACACCACTGCGAGCCTGCGGGAACGCATCTACGCGCGCCCCGACCAGGACCAGTACGGCATCCTCGTCTACACCGCCGCCGGTGACGCGGAGGGCACGCTCGGCGGCCTCGTCCGCCAGGGCGAGTCGCCGCGTCTGGCGGAGACCCTCCTTCGCATGACCGAAGCAGCCGCCTGGTGCTCGGCGGATCCGCTGTGCGCCGAGCACACGGGACAGGGCTTCGCCAACCTCAACCGCGCGGCCTGCCATGCCTGCGCACTCCTTCCGGAGACGAGCTGCGAGGCCGGCAATGCCCTCCTCGACCGCGCCCTGGTCATCGGCGGCCAAGGGGTGCCCGGCTACCTGGAGACCGTCGTCGGAACCGCCCGTGCCGCCGCGGCAACCGTTCTGGAGCAGCCATGACCGTCAGCTATCTCGATCTCTCACCCGAGCAGCGGGTCAGCCTCGATGAACTCGCGTTCGACGGCAACCATCTCGTCAGCGGTCCGCCGGGCAGCGGCAAGAGCCTGCTGGCGGCTCAGCGGGCCATCATGCTCGCACTGACGGGCGCACAGGTCACGCTGCTGACCCGCTCCAACCTCCTGCGCCAGTCACTGGCCGCGGTCGTCCACGCACTGGGGCCGAGAGACCGCAGCGTGCGGGTGGCGACAGCACACGCGTGGCTCACGGAGTGGTACGGCGGCAAGGCTCCGGCCGCTGCCGACGGCACGTACGACTGGGAGGCCTGCTACGACCGAGCCGCTGAGCTGGGCCCCGACCCCGACGCCACGCTGGTCGTCGACGAGGGACAGGACCTGCCACCGGAGTTCTACCGGCTGCTCCGCCTGCTGCAGGCCCGCACGACGGTGTACGCCGACGAGTGCCAGCGGCTGACCGACACCAACTCCACCCTTGCCGAGATAGCCCAGCGCCTCGGCCGGTGCAGCCGGCACGAACTCGACGGGAACCATCGCAACACGCGGCAGATAGCCTCCCTCGCCACGCACTTCCACACGGGGAGCGACCTGCCCGACCTTCCCGAACGAGACGGGCCCGTGCCCCGGCTGCACCGTCTGCCGCCCAAGGGCGCTGCCGACCTGGTGATCCTCCTGGCCCAGCAGCATCCGCAGCACACCATCGGGGTGATCGTGAACTCGAAGCACACCCAGTTCTCCTTGCTGGGCAGCATCGAGCACAGAGCACCGCGGCTCAAGCCGCAGTTGTACACGTCCATGGCCAAAGGAGGGCGCTACCGCACACTGGACCTCGGTCGCCCCGGCATCGTGCTGGTCCACCGTGCCAGCGCCAAGGGGCTGGGTTTCGACACTGTCGTGATCCCCGACGCGCACACCGATGCGGCAACCGATCCCACGTCTGCCGCGTTGCGCATGACGTACTACGTGCTGGCCACGCGTGCCCGGCGTGAGCTGCATCTCGCCTACGAGGGGGAGAGCGAGCCTCCGCTGCTGGCACAGATCGGTCCGGGCGAGTTGCTGCGCGGATGACAAAAGCACAGGACGCGACGTCCTGAACAAGGGGATCACCCACATACGTATACCTCCTCCGTGGGAGGATCCCCCAAGACATGAGCGCGTCCCCGGAGGTAAGGAGCCTGCGCGCCGCGGTGTTCGCCGCGGTGTGCGTGCTGCTTGCTGCCGCCGGGCACGGGTTCGCCACCGGTGACGTGCCGCCGGTGTGGGCGGACGGCGCCGGGTTCCTCGGCGTCTTCCTCACCGGGTGGCTGCTCGGCGGCCGGGAGCGGTCCCTGGCGGGGATCGGGGCGGTCGTGCTCGCCACGCAGGCTGGTCTGCACATCGTTTTCGACGTCGCGCATCCGCGCGCGGTCGCGTCCGCGGGCGGCACGCGGCCGGGGTCCCCGGAGGGTCACGCCGATGCCGCCGTCGGGCATGCCCACAGCCTCTCGGCGCTCGCCACGGCCGCCGTGGCACACGTCCACGAGATGTCCACGCCGGTCACGGCCGCCCACCTCCTCGCCGCCCTCGTCGCCTCCTGGTGGCTGCGGCGCGGGGAGGCCGCGCTGTGGTCGCTGCTGCGCCGGGCGGCCGCGTTCGTGCCCTCGCTCGCGGTGGCCCGGTGGCGGGGCGTTCCCGTCCCGCTTCCCGCGCCCCCCGGCGGCCCCGGGCGCACGCGCACCGAGGCCGTCCCGTTGCGGCAACTCCTGCTGCGGCACGCGGTGCGCCGCCGCGGACCGCCCGCCCGGATCCCGTACACGACCTGACCCCCCATCACACTCTTGAGTACGTACGGAGATCCACTCGCCATGTCCATGCTCATGTCACGCGTCGCCTTGCGCCGCGCCTCCACCGTCACCGCCCTCGCCGCCGCCGCAGTCCTCGCGGCCGCGGGTGTCGCCTCGGCGCACGTCACCGTCCACCCCGACAGCTACGCCAAGGGAGCCACGGACGGTCTGCTGACCTTCCGTGTGCCCAACGAGGAGGACAGCGCGAGCACGACCAAGGTCCAGGTCTTCCTGCCCACCGACCACCCCGTTCTCGGCGTGCTCGTCCACCCGCGGGACGGCTGGACCGCCAAGGTGACCACCACCAAGCTCGAGAAGCCGGTCAAGACCGACGACGGGACCATCGACGAGGCCGTCTCCGCGATCACCTGGACCGGCGGCAGGATCGGGGCCGGTCAGTACGAGGACTTCGACGTCGCCTTCGGGCAGTTGCCCGACGACGCCGACGAGCTGACCTTCAAGACCCTGCAGACGTACTCCGACGGCAAGGTCGTCCGCTGGATCGAGCAGGGCGGGGAGGAGGAGTCGGAGAATCCCGCGCCGGTGCTGAAGCTCACGGCCGGTGAGGGTGAGACCCCCGCCGCCTCGGCCGCCAAGGACGGAGGCACGAGGAGTTCCACCCAGGCCGCCGCCTCCGGCGACTCCAACGACTCCACCGCGCGCGGCCTCGGCAGCGCGGGGCTGATCGTCGGCGTCCTGGGCCTGGCGGCCGCCGCCTTCGCGATCGTACGGGGACGGGGACGGTCCACCCGCTCGTGACGAGCAGCCGTACGCGGCAAGGGTGCTGTCGCGGGTATTGTGCACCAAAATCGGAGCAGACCCCGGGGGGGGGGGGGGTGACTGGGTGTGGGATGCACAGCGAGACTCGGGGGGGGGCGCGCACGACG
>NZ_JBHYKH010000549.1:0-5929 GCF_042741275.1 Streptomyces sp. NPDC058964 | reverse complement strand
GGGGCGGCCGGGCGCGGGGGCGGCGCGCTCCTCCCCTCCCACCCCCCGCCCCCCCCCCCCCCGCGGGCATCTTTGGCAACTCGGGGCCGGCGTGACCGGGGACCGCAGGCCGAGCCACTGCTCGGCGTCCCAGGCCTGGAACCGCTCTACCTCGGTGAACCCCAGCTTTGCCGCGAGGCGCATCGAGCCGACGTTGGCGGTCTGGGTGGTGAGCACCACCGGCTCGCCGGGAAGGGCGCCGTCGAACCAGTCGAGTGCCGCCGCGCACGCCTCGGCGGCGTACCCGAATCCCCACGCCCGCGGCAGGAACAGGTAGCCGAGATCGGCCTTCCCTGCAGCAGCCGGGCGACGGTGCTCCGTTGCTCGCCTGAGCAGGATCTGGCCGATCATCGCCCCGTCGAGATCAACGACGAAACTTCCGGGCCACCGCTCGGGTACCCCGGGCATCTCGCGCTCAAGCTCGTCACGCGGGCGGGGGCCGCCGAGGTAGGTGTGCACCTCTGGCGACGCCAGCAACTCGATGAACGCCGCACGGTCCCGGGCCTCGGGCTCGCGGAGCACGAGTCGCTCGGTCTTGATCGGCTCAGGCGGCCGGGCGACGGGCCCCAGGTCTGACATGCGCGCAGGCTAACAGCCCGAGAGGCGCTGGATATAGGTTCCCTCTCGACTACCGCCCGGCCGGCGCGGCGCGCCAGGCAGTGGCCGAGCCGCCCACTACCGTCGGTCGCCACCTCATGGGTCAACCAGCCCGGCCACACGCCAGCACCGACCCGCAAGGGCGCCATGCGTTTGACCGACCGCCGCGCCACCGTCGTCGCCGCCGTCCCCCGTCAACTCGAAGCGCCCCGACCTCGCCCACGGGGTGATGCGCTTCCGCCGTGGCAAGCGGCACCGTCTCCTGCGCTGACCGGCGGCGGTGGCATGTGCGCGACCGTCCCGGCACGGCAAGGCGCACTGATCACCGCCGCCGAGCGATGTGGAGGACCGCCCCACCCCGCTGGGCGAAGTCGCTGACCGCCGACATGTGCAGAAATCTCCCCCGCGGCGAACATCGGGCGCTCAGCCGCGGAAGCGAAGAGCGAGGATCGCGGCGGAATCCGCGATGCGTTCACCAACCCTGAAGAGCACCGACGACTGCGCCGCCAACTCCCTCGCGCCACCGGAGCACTGGCTCTGGTCCAACTTCTGGCAGGCCTGGACCCAGGCCGACACGGGCGCCGGACTGTGGCACGCGGTCTTGATCGTCGGCGGCACCGTCGCCCGACTCTGGTCCTCGCCAGCTGCGCAGCCTACTTGCTGGCCCTGCTACCGATCCGCGGCGACACCACGTTCATCACCTATCTGCTGATGCCGGCGCTTTGCCGACGCGGATGCCCCTGATGCCCCTGTTCTACATGTGGACCAGAGCCGGCCTCGACGACTCACGGCTGGGACTGGTCCTGATCTACACCGGACTGTTCTCGCCGTTCGCCACGCTCCTCCTGCGCTCGTTCCCTACCCACTGATCAGCGCAGCCGGCGTGATCACGATCGCGCCGATGCTAATCCTCTTCCTAATGCTGCAGCGCCGCTTCATCGAGGGCCTGCGCAGTTCCGGGCTCGGAGGGGCCTGAGGGCCTTGTGCCTTCTCGTCGAGTCTCGCCGCCACACCCGGCGTGGTGCACGGCGGCGCACTGCTTTGGCCGGGGTGACGACGTCGGGTGCCCCGCCCGGGTGCGTGGGACGATTACAGAAGACGAGGGGCACCTCCTGGAGGCCTCAGTGCGCATTGTGATTGTCGGTGACCGTTTCATTCCTGCCGAGTTCTACATCGACGCCCTGTCGAAGGTCTGCGGTCCGGGATTCGGACCGGTTCGCTGCGTGGACTGGCACGGAACCAAGACGGAGCAGCACACGGCGCAGCAGACCATGGAGTGGCGAGGTCCCGGGGCCGTGGCGGTTCCCGATGAGATCGTGGAGGCGGTGGGAGAAGCCGAGGTGCTGGCGGTGCACTTCGCTCCGGTGTCCCGTGCGGTGCTCCTGGCCGCCCCGGCGCTGCGGGCCGTCTGCGTGGCACGCACAGGGCTGGAGAACGTCGATGTCGCTGTCGCGACCGCCCGCGGAGTGGGGGTCGTGCCGGTGTTCGGCCGCAACGCCACGGCCGTGGCCGAGCTCGCCGTCGGTCTGATGCTCGCGGAGGCCCGGGACATCGCCCGGGTGGACGCCTCGGTCAAGTCCGGCGGCTGGCGGAAGACCCTCGGTCGTCCTGGCCTCGAGATCGGCGACGGCACGGTCGGCGTGGTCGGCTTCGGTCATGTGGGGCGCGCGTTCGCCACTGTGCTGCGCGGATTCGGCTCGCGTCTGATCGCCTACGACCCGTATGTGTCCGACGCCGTTCTGGCCGAGCACTCGGTCGCCCGGGCCGACAGTTTGGACACGGTCTTCAGCGAGTCCGACTTCGTCCAGGTCTTCGCCCGGTTGACGGCCGAGACCGAGCGTTTCATCCGCGCGAGCCACTTCGCGCTGATGAAGCCGACCGCCTACTTCGTGAACACCGCGCGCAGCCGACTTGTCGACACCGGCGCCCTGTACGACGTCCTGGCGGCCCACCGCATCGCCGGGGCCGGGCTCGACGTGCACGACCAGGAACCCCTGCCGGCGGACAGCCTGTGGCGTCGGCTGGACAATGTCACGCTCACCACTCACTTCGCCGGTGACACGACGACCACGAGCGTGCGTTCGGCGCGGCTGGTCGCCGAAGCCATAGCGGAACTGACCGCCACGGGCCGTTGTGTTTCCGCGGTCAACGCCCGTGAGCTGGGGTGGGTGTGAGCGGTGACGGGCGATCTGGTGCTCGGTGTCGACGCGGGGCACACCGTGACCAAGGCCGTGCTGTTCGACTCGGCAGGCCGAGAGGTGGCGCAGGGCGTGGGCACGGTCCCGCTCGACACCTCGCGTCCCCGCTGGGTGGAGCGGGACATGGACGACGTATGGCGAACCACTCACCAGGCCATCAGGGCCTCTCTCGCCGCAGCGGGCGCTGAGGGACGGGCCGTCGTCGCGGTGGGGGTGACCGGACACGGTGACGGCCTCTACGCCATCGACGAGCGGGGAAGACCCGTGCGGGCCGCGATCGTCGCGATGGACACGCGTGCTGAGCCCGTGCTGGCCGAGTGGCGGGACACCCGGGTCTGGGACCGAGCCCTCACGCTGTCGGGCACGGTCCCCTTCGCTGGTTCCCCGGCCGCCCTGCTGGCATGGCTCGGACGCCATGAACCGGCCGTGCTGGAGCGGGCCCGCTGGCTGCTGTCCTGCAAGGACTGGCTGCGTTGGCATCTGACGGGTGTGGTGGCCACTGACCCGACGGACGCCAGCGCCTCCTTCACCGACATGAGCCGGGGCGGATACTCGCAGGAACTGCTCGACCTGTTCGGGCTCGGGCCGCTCGCCGCCAAGCTGCCGCCCGTGCGGGCCTGTGAGGCGGTGTGCGGAACGGTCACCCGGCAGGCCGCGGCCCTCACGGGGCGGGGGGCGGGGCCGCCCCCCCCGCCGCGCGGCCCCCGCCGCGCCGCGCGCGCGCGGGGGGGGGGGGGGGCTCGCGCGCCCCCCCCGCCCCCCCGCGCGCCCCCCCCGTCGCCGCGGCGGCGCTGGGGGTCGGTGCCACGGGGGTGGGCGAACTGTGCCTGATCGCGGGGACGTTCAGCATCAACCAGGTGGTCTGCGATCACGCTGTCACCGACCTCCGCTGGCAGTGCCGCAGATTCCTTCAGCCGGGTCAGTGGATGATCATGTCCACCTCGCCCGCCTCTGTGGCGAACCTGGAGTGGTTCCTGCGGGTCATGGGCGCACCACCCGGACGCCGTGACGACGTCCACACCGCCATGGGCCAAGAGGTCGGGGCCCATCTGAAGGGCCCTTCGGAGGTGCTGTTCCTTCCCTACGTCTACGGATCCCCTCACCAGCAGCCGACGTCTGGAACCTTTCTCGGCATGCGCGGCTGGCACGACCGCGGGCACCTGCTGCGGGCCCTGATGGAAGGTGTCGTCCTCAACCACCGGTGGCACGTCGACGCGCTCCACTCCAGATTGCGCATCACCGGGCCCGCCATGCTGACCGGGGGCGCTGCGCGCAGCGCTGTCTGGAGCCAGATGTTCGCCGACGCGCTGCGGCGCCCGGTCGTGGTGACGGGCGTCGAGGAGAGCGCTGCCCGAGGGGCCGCGCTGCTCGCCGCTCGTGCCGTCGGACTGCTCGGTGACGGGGCGGATTCATGCGTTGGCGCTGCCATCCTCAGGCGCCATGAACCGGCCTCCGACCGGGCCGAGGTGCTGGAGGAGGCCTACCAGGTCTACCGGGAGGCCCAGGAGGTCCTCTGGCCCGTCTGGGCCCGCCTCGACTCAGCGACGGCGGAGTGACCGGCGTCCGGGGCCCTGACCGGTAACTGATGACCGGCCTCCCACGCATCCGCGTATGAGATACCATCGGCGCATTTAACACATTCTTCGAGATTTTCTATGCAAATCTATTGCAATTGGACTTGATCGAGCGTACACAGAAATACAAGACGACCCGCGCCCGGCCCTCATGACGCGGCCTCCGCCACCCAACGTGGCACCCCCTGTCACCAGTCCGAAAGCAACGGCCATGCCCCCCGACACCGCACCGTCGGTCACCCCCGACCATTCGCCCGTCGCGCCGTGGGACAACGTCCACTTCCCCAGCCCCAGGACCCTGATCCCGCACCACCCCGCGAAGGCCCATTTCACCCTTCCGGCACAGGAGGCACTGGTCGGCTGCCTGCGAAGCGCCGCCCGCGCGGTGCTCACACGCTGGCACCTGTCCGAGGACGAGCAGGACTCGGCTCTCCTGATCGTGGGAGAACTGGCCGCGAACGCGGCCGTTCACGGGCGTAGCGAAATGTCGCTGCGCCTGGTCCTCGCCGAGGGGACCCTGGGCATCATCGTGGGTGATCACGGAGATCCCACATCCTCGCATCGGCCCTGCGCGTACGACGATCCGGACGAACACGGCCGCGGCCTCGACATCGTCCACACCCTGTCCACCCAGGTCGACCTGCACCAGGACCATCACGGAACCTGGATCCTCGCCCGCCTCGCCGTCACGGCCACCCGCCCGGGAACCGACTGACCGGGCGGTGTCCGATGAGCGGGACACCTGGGGGACGCAGAGCCCCGGTCGACGGGCTACGAAGGGATCGGCAGGCCCTCGCGATGGAACGGCGGCTGGGCACCCACGCGCGTACCCGTCTCGGCCGCGACTCCGAGGGCGTAAGCAGGCAGCCCGGTGAGTTCGTCAGGACACGGTCCCGCGACGCCTTCTCCGGCGAGTCGGCCGGACCGGTGCAGATGGGCGAGCACGCCCGCGGTGAAGGCGTCGCCGGCCCCGACCGTGTCGACGGCCTCCACCACCGGGGCGGGCATGTGCACGCGGGCCGTACCCCCCGCGGCCCAGGCGCCCCGGGAGCCCAACGTGACGAGGACGAGCTTCGCCCCGGACGCCGGCCAGCCCTCGGCCACCAGCACGTACGGCTCACCCGGGTGGAGCCAGGCCAGGTCCTCCTCGCTCGCCTTGAGCTGTCCGGCGTTCGGCAGCGTGTCGCGGCACTCGGGCCGCAGACCGCGGTCGGCGGCACCGTTCGCGTGGAAGGGGTACGCCGCCGACGCGTCGTCGCACAGCCGGACGGCGGCGAGGGAGGCGGGGTCGGAAGTCGCCAGCACATGGGTGAGGCGTGTGCCGGATTCCGCGAGGTGCGCGCGCAGCAGGTCAGGGCAGTGGTCGTCGGAGATGCGCGCGAGCAGGCTTGCCGGCACACCGAGGCGGCCGAGGCCGGCAGCGACGTTGAGGCAGGAACCGCCCGGCCGCGGCTGGTAGGCCGTGCCACCGGTGGCCGTCGGGGTGGGTGCCAGGTCCACCAGCGCGTCTCCGGCGACGAC
>NZ_JBHYKH010000548.1:0-5932 GCF_042741275.1 Streptomyces sp. NPDC058964 | reverse complement strand
CCGGTAGCCGGTGATCCGGTCGCCGGTGGTGCTCAGCCCGGGCAGGCCGGCGACCAGGCCGATCCGGCGGTGGCCGAGTCCGGCGAGGTGGGCGACCAGCCGGGCCATCGGTCCGGTGTTCTCGGCGCACACCTGGTCGAAGCGTGTGGCGCCGTCGACGTCCTCGCCGGGGGCATCGACCACCCGGTCCAGGAACACGGTCGGCACGGCGTGGCGGTCCAGATAGGCGAGGAGCCGCCGTGGGTCCGCCGAGGGGGCGACGATCATGCCGTCCACCCGTCGTTCGTGGAGCAGCCGGACGACCTTGTGTTCGTGCTCGGGGTCGTCGTGCGGGTCCGCGATGAGCAGGCTGTAGCCCTCCTGCAGGGCGGCGGCCTCCACGCCCTGCAGGATCTCGGTGAAGTACGGGTTGCTGATCGCCGACACCGCGAGCCCGATGGAGCGGGTGCGGGAGGTCACCAGGGAGCGGGCGAGGGTGTTGGGCGTGTAACCGAGCTCGTCGACCGCGTCCAGCACGGCCTGACGGGTGTGGGGCAGCACCGGGCGCGTGCCGTTGAGTACGTGGGAGACGGTCGCCACGGAGACCCCGGCGCTCCGTGCGACGTCGGCCATGGTGGGCATCGTGACTCCTTCCCTGGGCCGCGGCCGGCCTTCTGGCCGAGGAAGGTATCCCATTGAGCGCCAGACGTAAACGCTTGCGCAAACGTTTACGTCCCGCGCCGCCCGCACTCTGCCCCCCACCCCACCCCACCACGGGGCCGGGTGAATCTGCCCGGGTATCGTCGGCCTGCACCACCCCCGACCAGTGGAGATCCTGATGCCCGGCCGATCCTCGGCGACCCGCCGTACCGTCCTGCGTGGAGCCGCCGTCACTCCGCTCGCCGGCCTCGGCCTCACCGCCTGCTCGGTGCCGGGCGGCGGAGTCACCACCGACGCGACGCCGACCGCTCCGGTCGAGCTCGGTGCCGAGAACGAGCTCGGCAAGGGGAGCGCCAAGCTGTACCGGGAGCACAACGTCGTGGTCAGCCGGGACGAGACCGGCACGCTCAAGGCGTACAGCACGATCTGCACGCACGCCGGGTGCCCCATCAACAAGCTCCAGGGGACGACCCTGATCTGCCCGTGTCACGGAAGCGAGTTCGACGCAGTGACCGGAAAGGTGGTTCAGGCCCCGGCCACGGAGCCGCTGGGCGAGCTGGCGGTGAAGGCCGCGAACGGGAAGATCATCGCGGGGCCCGGCGCCTGAGCGGCGGCGGGGGAGACCCGGTCACTCCCAGTCCCAGCCGATCCCCACGATGCCCGGCCGGACCCGCGGTTCGACCAGGTGGACGGAGCGGTGCGGCCCGCTCAGGGGCAGCTCCTGCCGGCCCCTGCGCGGGGCCGCCGCCGAAAGCTGGGTGAACCGGTGGCAGCGCAGCGGCAGCGCGTTCGCGTCGAACCGCACCTGGAGGGCGTACTGACCACCGGGGAAGCCGAAGCCGCGGACGTACTCGCGCGAGACCCCGGCCGTGCCGTCGTCGACGCCGTAGCGGAAGAGGAAGGTGTCGCCGGACCGCAGCCGGGTGCCGAAGAGCAGCTCGGCCACGAGCACGCCGGTGCCGGGATCCAGCCGGACGCGACCGGTGCGGCAGTTCTCCAGGGCGTGCACCATCATGCGCTCCGGCGCGCAGCCCGGGTCTCCGTGGTGGACGGCCACGAAGCGGTCGACGCCGTCCCGGTGGGCCCGCACGATGTGCTGCGACTCGCGGCCCGCCAGCTCGCGGTGGGCCCCGATCCGTATCCGCTCGTGGTGTCCGAGCGTGTGGAGTCCGCCGTCCAGGGACCAGCTCAGCTCGGCCAGGAGCCGGTCCAGCACGTCCGAGGCCTCGATCAGCGAGCGGTACGAGCGAGCCGCCGGGCGCTGCACGACCGACCGCTCGCCGGCCTCGGCCAGCAGCCGGATCAGGGACTCGTCGGGCAGCTGCAGGATCTCCTCCAGCGCCCGTACCGCCCGCAGCGACTCGGGACGCTGCGGACGCCGTGCGCCCTGCTGCCAGTAACTCAGGCTCGTGACGCCCACCTTGACCCCGTGGCGCGAGAGATGGTGCTGCACGCGCTGGAGCGGCAGTCCGCGGGCGGCGATCGCGGCGCGCAGGGCGACATGGAAGGGGCCGCCCCGCAGGACCGTGTCCAGTTCCGCGGTGGCGACGTCCGCGTGCTGTGTGGCGTGCCGCATGCAGAGGGGCCTTTCTCTGAGTGTTCACTACGGTTGGTCAGACCGGTCACACGGGTTTCCGGGGCCACCCCGTCGGCGCCGGGGCGCCTGCACATCCGTCGCCGTATCCGGACGCCGTCGTTCACAGCCCCGAGTTCCCCCGCATTGAAGCGTGTTGACCAAGCCCCGACAACACCTCCTGTCCAACCGCAGGGTCCTCCTGGCCGAGCCGCGCCCCGGCCGTGACACGCGCCCGGACGGTGCCGCCCGGCCGTCGCCGACCGGCCGCCCCAGGCTCGTTCGGACTCCGAGCGGTGCTCACGCAGCGCAGCGACGCGTCGGCGAACGGTGACCGTGTCGTGCCCCGGGTGGCCGAGACCCGCCCGGTCGAGCGGGGGCGGCCGTGGAACGGGCGGCGGCCGCACAGGCTGCCGGAGTCCCGGTGACCGGCGTCCGGGGCGTTGTCCACAGCCCCGCCGGACTGTCACCCCTCGCCAGTAGGGTGTGAGACATGGCCGACCCCTCCAGCTACCGCCCCAAGCCGGGACAGATCCCGGACTCCCCCGGGGTGTACAGGTTCCGTGACGAGCACCGCCGGGTGATCTACGTCGGAAAGGCGAAAAGCCTGCGCCAGCGCCTGGCGAACTACTTCCAGGACCTGGCGAACCTCCACCCGCGCACCCGGACGATGGTCACCACGGCCGCGTCCGTGGAGTGGACCGTCGTGTCCACGGAGGTCGAGGCGCTGCAGCTGGAGTACTCCTGGATCAAGGAGTACGACCCCCGGTTCAACGTCAAGTACCGCGACGACAAGAGCTACCCGTACCTCGCGGTCACGATGAACGAGGAGTTCCCGCGCGTGCAGGTGATGCGCGGTCACAAGAAGAAGGGCGTGAGGTACTTCGGGCCGTACGGGCACGCCTGGGCGATCCGGGACACCGTCGACCTGCTGCTTCGGGTGTTCCCCGTGCGCACGTGCTCGGCCGGAGTCTTCAAGAACGCCGCCCGTACCGGGCGCCCCTGTCTGCTCGGCTACATCGGCAAGTGCTCGGCGCCCTGCGTGGGCCGGATCCCCGTCGAGGAGCACCGCGAACTCGCCGAGGAGTTCTGCGACTTCATGGCCGGACGGACGGGCACGTACCTCCGCCGCCTGGAGAAGCGGATGATGGAGGCGGCCGAGGAGATGGAGTACGAGCGGGCGGCCCGTCTGCGCGACGACGTCGAGGCCCTGAAGAAGGCGATGGAGAAGAACGCGGTCGTGCTCGCCGACGCGACCGACGCCGACCTGATCGCCGTCGCGGAGGACGAGCTGGAAGCGGCCGTCCAGATCTTCCACGTGCGCGGCGGACGCGTCCGCGGCCAGCGTGGCTGGGTGACCGACAAGGTCGAGGAGGTCACCACCGCCGCCCTCGTCGAGCACGCCCTCCAGCAGCTCTACGGTGAGGAGACCGGGGACGCCGTCCCCAAGGAGGTCCTCGTCCCGGCGCTGCCCGACCCGGTCGAGCCGGTCCAGGACTGGCTGACCGGGCGCCGCGGCTCCAACGTCTCGCTGCGCATCCCGCAGCGCGGTGACAAGCGGGCCCTGATGGAGACCGTCGGGCGCAACGCCCAGCAGGCGCTCGCCCTGCACAAGACCAAGCGCGCCTCCGACCTCACCACACGCTCGCGCGCGCTGGAGGAGATCGCGGACGCCCTCGACCTGGACAGCGCCCCCCTCCGGATCGAGTGCTACGACATCTCGCACCTCCAGGGCGACGACGTGGTGGCTTCCATGGTCGTCTTCGAGGACGGACTGCAGCGCAAGGGCGAGTACCGCCGCTTCCAGATCAAGGGCTTCGAGGGCCAGGACGACGTCCGCTCCATGCACGAGGTGATCACCCGCCGCTTCCGCCGCTACCTCGCCGAGAAGGAGAGGACCGGCGAGTGGGCGGAGGAGGGTGCGCAGAGCGACGGCGCCGGAGACGGCGACGGCTTCGTCGACGGCAATGGCCTCAAGGACGAATCCGGCCGTCCCAGGAAGTTCGCCTACCCGCCCCAGCTCGTGGTCGTGGACGGCGGCCGGCCGCAGGTCGCTGCCGCCAAGCGGGCCCTGGACGAGCTGGGCATCGACGACATCGCCGTCTGTGGTCTCGCCAAGCGCCTCGAGGAGGTCTGGCTGCCGCACGACGACGACCCGGTCGTCCTGCCCCGCAGCAGCGAGGGCCTCTATCTGCTTCAGCGCGTCCGGGACGAGGCACACCGCTTCGCGATCACCTACCAGCGGACCAAGCGCGCCAAGCGCTTCCGGGCCGGCCCGCTGGACGACGTGCCGGGCCTCGGCGAGACCCGCAAGCAGGCGCTGATCAAACATTTCGGCTCGGTGAAGAAGCTCCGGTCGGCCACAATCGACCAGATCCAGGAAGTGCCCGGCATAGGCCGGAAGACGGCCGAGACCATCGCGGCGGCCCTCGCCCAGGCGGCCCCGGCCGCACCCGCCGTGAACACGGCCACGGGAGAGATCATTGATGACGAGGAACCCGCGACGACCGCGGATTCCTCGGGGGAGTCCGTGACCGCGGGCGCCCCGGACGAACGACGGGGGCAGGAGCCATGACCGAGCACGACGCACAGCCCACGGCAGACCGAGATCAGGCCCACAAGGACTCGGGCCAGGATCAGCCGCAGGAAGCGGTTCAGGAAAACGGAGTACAGGTGAGTACGGACGTCACGCCGGCCGGGGTCCCCGAGGCGGCCATCCCCGAGCTGGTGATCATCTCCGGCATGTCCGGAGCGGGCCGGTCGACGGCCGCGAAGTGTCTGGAGGACCTCGGCTGGTTCGTCGTCGACAACCTCCCGCCCGCCCTCATCCCCACCATGGTGGAGCTGGGCGCGCGGTCCCAGGGGAACGTGGCGCGGATCGCGGTCGTGGTCGATGTGCGCGGCCGCCGTTTCTTCGACAACCTGCGCGAATCCCTCGCCGACCTCGACTCCAGAGCCGTCACCCGGCGCATCGTCTTCCTGGAGTCCTCCGACGAGGCCCTGGTGCGCCGGTTCGAGTCCGTGCGCCGCCCGCACCCCCTCCAGGGCGACGGCCGCATCGTCGACGGCATCGCCGCCGAGCGCGAGCTGCTGCGCGAGCTGCGCGGGGACGCCGACCTGGTGATCGACACCTCCAGCCTCAACGTGCACGAGCTGCGCGCCAAGATGGACGCCCAGTTCGCCGGCGAGGAGGAGCCCGAGCTGCGGGCCACCGTGATGTCCTTCGGGTTCAAGTACGGGCTCCCGGTCGACGCCGACCTGGTCGCGGACATGCGGTTCCTGCCCAACCCGCACTGGGTCCCGGAGCTGCGCCCCTTCACCGGCCTCAACGAGGACGTGGCCGCGTACGTCTTCAACCAGCCCGGCGCCAAGGAGTTCCTCGACCGCTACGCCGAGCTGCTGCGCATGATCGCAGCCGGCTACCGGCGCGAGGGCAAGCGCTATGTGACCATCGCGATCGGCTGCACCGGCGGCAAGCACCGCTCGGTCGCCATGTCGGAGAAGCTCGCCGCGCGGCTCGCGGCCGAGGGCGTGGAGACGGTGGTCGTACACCGGGACATGGGACGGGAATGACGGCACGTACTCCGCGGCTGAGCAGGCTGCGCCGGATGGTGCCGGAGGCACGCGCGGGCCGCCCGGTCGAGGCGCGTGGCGGCCGGGCGCGGGGGGGGGGGGGGGGGCGGCGCCGGGGCGGGGGGGGGCGGGCGGGGGGTCGGGGCC
>NZ_JBHYKH010000547.1:0-5960 GCF_042741275.1 Streptomyces sp. NPDC058964 | reverse complement strand
ATCACCCAGAGGCCCGCGAGCGTGGCGGCGGCCGTCAGCCCGCTTCCGATCAGGACGGCGATGACCTTCCGCGCACGCGCCGGATCGGTCGCGGTCCGTTGCTGGTCCAGCTCCGCCCAGTGGGATGCGGCCTCGCGCACCTCCCTCCGCCGGTGTACGGCCGAGCGCACCCGAAGGCCCGCGGTGACGGCGAAGCCCAGCACCGCCACGGCCGCGGGGATCCACCAGGACTCGGCGACCGGCAGCAGAACGGCGAGGAACCCGGTCGTACCCCAGCCGCTGAGACAGGCCGCGGCGGCACTGCGCCGGGAGACGGGCCGGTCGGCGCCCGCTCGCAGATCCACCAGCGCCGGCACGTACCAGACGCAGCCGGACACGGTCGTGGTCGCGACTCCGAGGGCGAGAACGGCTTGGGACATGGCCTACCTCGCCGCCTCGTGCGCGGCGATCTCCGGATGGTGCAGGTCGAACGCCGGGGACTCGCTGCGGATACGGGGCAGCTGGACGAAGTTGTGGCGTGGCGGCGGGCAGGACGTGGCCCACTCCAGTGAGCGGCCGTAGCCCCACGGGTCGTCGGCCTCGACCGGCTTGCCGTACTTCGCGGTCTTCCAGACGTTGTAGAAGAACGGCAGGATCGACAGCCCCAGCAGGAACGCCCCGATCGTGGAGAGCGTGTTGAGGGCGGTGAACCCGTCGGTGGCCAGGTAGTCGGCGTAGCGACGGGGCATGCCCTCCGCGCCCAGCCAGTGCTGGACCAGGAACGTGAGGTGGAAGCCTGTGGTGAGTGTCCAGAAGGTGATCTTGCCGAGCCGTTCGTCGAGCATCTTGCCGGTGAACTTCGGCCACCAGAAGTGGAATCCGGCGAACATCGCGTACACCACTGTGCCGAAGACCGTGTAGTGGAAGTGTGCGACGACGAAGTACGAGTCGGAGAGATGGAAGTCCATCGGCGGCGACGCGAGGATGACGCCCGTCAGGCCGCCGAAGACGAACGTGATCAGGAAGCCGGTCGTCCACAGCATCGGGGTCTCGAAGGACAGTGAGCCCTTCCACATGGTGCCGATCCAGTTGAAGAATTTCACGCCGGTCGGCACGGCTATCAGGAAGGTCATGAAGGAGAAGAAGGGAAGCAGCACCCCGCCCGTGACGTACATGTGGTGCGCCCACACCGTCACCGAAAGGCCCGCGATCGCGATGGTCGCGGCGATCAGGCCCATGTATCCGAACATGGGCTTGCGGGAGAAGACGGGAATCACCTCGGAGACGATTCCGAAGAACGGCAGCGCCAGGATGTACACCTCGGGGTGGCCGAAGAACCAGAACAGGTGCTGCCACAGCAGCGCGCCGCCGTTGGCCGGGTCGAAGACATGGCTGCCGAACTTGCGGTCGCACTCGAGCGCGAACAGCGCGGCGGCCAGAACCGGGAACACGATCAGGATCAGCAGTGCGGTCAGCAGCACGTTCCACACGAAGATCGGCATGCGGAACATCGTCATGCCGGGTGCGCGCATGCAGATGATGGTGGTGATGAAGTTGACCGCACCCGCGATCGATCCGAAGCCGGACAGCGCGACGCCCATGATCCACAGATCCGCGCCGAGACCCGGCGAGTGCACGGCGTCCGACAGCGGTGCGTACAGGAACCACCCGAAGTCGGCCGCACCGCCCGGGGTGAGGAAGCCGAATGCCGCGATCGACGAGCCGAACAGGAAGAGCCAGTAGGCGAGCATGTTCAGGCGGGGGAAGGCGACGTCGGGGGCCCCGATCTGCAGGGGCATGATCCAGTTCGCGAAGCCGGTGAACAGCGGCATGGCGAACATCAGCAGCATGATCGAGCCATGCATCGTGAACGCCTGGTTGAACTGCTCCTGCGACATGACCTGCATGCCGGGACGGGCCAGTTCGGCGCGCATCAGCAGTGCCATGACACCGCCGACGATGAAGAATACGAACGCGGTGACCAGGTACATCGTCCCGATCTTCTTGTGGTCGGTGGTGGTCAGCCACTCCGCCCACGCCGGCCGTCCGCCGTCGGCCGGCCGATCCGCCGGCCCCGATGACTGCCCGGCCGCAGGAGCCGCCGCGCCCGTCGGGCGAACGGTCCCCACCTGCTGTTCCTGCGTCTCGCCCACCGGACGACGACCTCCTTCTGTGCCATGTGGACGCGAGCCGCGAAGTGCCGAGGAACGGGTGTGGACCTGGCCCTTCCGGCCGCTGCCTCATGATCGTCGGAGGGGTACCCGGTCCCGGTAGGGCCGAACAGTCCCTGAACCGGCGACGGAGGGGGCCCAACGGCCCTGCCCGGCGCTGCCCCGTCGCGGGCCAGCCGGTCGGCCGCGGACAGCAGGACGTCGGTGTGCCGGGGCAGAGCGCGGTGCGCCCAGGCCGTCCACAGCCGTCCGCTGGTCGAGCCGCGACCAGCACGCCGGCGGCCTCGAGCGTGTCCGCCAGATCCCGCAGACGGCCGAAGAGGGCGGACGGCTCCGCCGTACGCCCGGGCCGAGCCGCCGGGGCCGGCCGCCTCGTCCGGCGTGCGGTGGGCGCTCACCGTCGGGAGGCAGGGCTCGCAAACCGCTTGATGAGCGGCTGACAGGCGGCGATGATGCGTGGGTCGTCTTGGGGCTGGGGGCGCGGTGGGTCTGGGAACTGTGGCTGTGACAGGCGCGGCAGGGAACATCGGTTCTGTCGTGAGGGAGAGACTGCAGCACGAGGCGGAGCGGCTGATCCTGCTCGACCGTGTGCCGCTTCGGCCGGAGGCGGAGAACGAGGACGTGCACACCGTGGACTTGCGGGACGCGGTCGCCGTCGAGCGCGCGCTCTCGGGGGCCGACAGCGTTCTTCACCTGGGTGGTGTGCCGGACGAGGCGCCCCTCGGGGTGCTGCTCGAAGCCAACGTGCTCGGCACGCACAACGTCCTCGAGGCGGCGCGGCGCACGGAGATCGGGCGAGTGGTGGTGGCCAGCAGCAACCGCGTGACCGGCTTCTACCCCGCCGCACACCTCACCGGCCCTCGGGAGGCCGTGCGCCCCGACGGTCTGTACGGGGTGAGCAAGGCAGCCGTCGAGGCCCTGGGGCAGCTGTACGCCGACAAGTTCGGGCTGTCCGTCATCTGTCTGCGGATCGGCAGCTTCGAGCAGGTGCCCACCGAGCTACGGCATCTGGCGACCTGGCTGAGCCCGCATGACGCCGTCGGCTACTTCCGGGCCGCGCTGACCGCTCCACCCTCCACCCGCTTCGCCACGGCATACGCCGTCTCGGCCAACACCCGCCGCTTCTGGCGACTCCCCGACCGGGAAGTACTGGACTACACCCCCGTGGACGACGCGGAACTCCACGCCGGGACCATCCCGGGAGCGGATCTCCCAGCCGATCCGACCGCACCCCAGGCCGGCGCCTACGCCTCGCCCGAGTTCACCCTCGAGCACCTCCACCGCTGACTCACCGAGCTCGCAGGTCCGTTGTCGGTGCCGTCTGGTCTACTTGCCGACAGGACCGGGTGAGCGACGGAGAACGACATGGGCGTGCTGTGCGACTACTTCCACGCGACCGACCACACCCTGGCGGTGAACCAGGCCATCGGCCCTGACGGCGACTGGCTCCAGGGCACGTCGCTGGAGGAGGCGGGAGCGGACTGGATCGACGCGAAGGGGCTGGACCCGAACGTCGTCCTGGCCCAACTGGTCGTCTACGCCGAGGGTGTTGGCTTCGCCGAGCAGCAGGACAAGCCGGAACTGATCTGGCCGACGCAGCCGTACCCCCAGGGTGAGCCCATCGAGCCGGACTCCCCTTGGGAGACGGGCCTGCTCCTCCAGAAGCTCCCCGACCGATGGCGGGACATACTGGCGAGCCTCCCCGAGGATGCCGTACCGATGGTGGCGGCTCAGTGGTACGAGATCCAGGAGATCGACTTCGCGGACTACCTCGACGCCAAGAACGCGGTCGAGACGTTCATGGCTCTGGCCGCGCGGGCACGGGCGGCGGGCGCGCATCTGTACTGTCGGTGCAGTGTCTGAAGCCGCCTGTCGGACCCCGTGCAGCGGCCGGTGCCATGAGCTCTCAGACCCAGCTGTCCAGCCACATCCTGGCGTGCCAGCCGGAATACGGCACCGTCATGCCGGTGTAGAGCGGGAAGAAATAGATGAAGTTCCAGATGATGAGCAGCACGAGGGTTCCCGCAGCCATCGCGCCCCGTGTCCGCCGCGTCCGGCTCGGTCCCGCCGGCCCCAGCATGGCACCCACCGTCATCGCCACGGCCAGGCACAGGTACGGCAGGAAACTGACCGCGTAGAAGGAGAAGACCGTACGGTCCTGGTAGGCGAACCAGGGCAGGTATCCGGCACCCGTGGCACACAGGACGGCACCGGCGCGCCAGTCGCGGCGCATCGCCCACCGGTAGAGCAGATAGACGAGTGCGCAGCATGCCGACCACCACAGCAGCGGCGTGCCGAGCGCGAGGATCGCCCGGGAACAGCCGGAGGCGGCACGGCAGCCGTCCTGCCCGAGTTGCGGTGCCTGGTAGTAGTACGACACAGGGCGGCCCTGGACCAGCCAGCTCCACGGGTTGGACTGGTACCGGTGGGGGGTGTGCAGTCCTATGTTGAACCGGTAGACCCCGTATTCGTAGTGCCACAGGCTGCGGACGGGGGCCGGGATCCAGGACCAGGGTCCGCCTCGGCCGTCCGCCCAGTGCCGCCCGTAACCCTGGTCGGAGAGGAACCAGCCGGTCCAGGTCGTCAGGTAGGTCATCAGGGCCACCGGGACGATGGACAGCACCGACCGGCCGAGGTCCTTGCGCACCACCGACAGGTAGGGGTGGCGTGCTCCGGCGACGCGGCGGGAGCCGACGTCCCACAGCACAGTCATGATCATGAAGAAGGTGAGGAAGTACAGGCCGTTCCATTTGCCGGCGGCCGCCAGTCCCAGGAAGAATCCCGCCGCGATGCGCCATGGGCGCAGGCCCATCCCCGTACGGTCACCGGTGTCCGGGTCGGGGCGAGCGAATCCGTCCTCGCCCACGGGCAGAGCCGCGGCCAGCCTCGCGCGAGACCGGTCCCGGTCGATGAGCAGACACCCGAAGGCCGCCAGGGCGAACACCATGACGACGAGGTCCAGCAGGGCCACGCGGCTCATCACGAAGTGCAGGCCGTCGACCGCCATGAGTGCTCCGGCCAGGCAGCCCAGTGCCGTCGACCGGAACAGCCGACGCCCGATGCGGCACAGCATCAGCACCGACAGCGTGCCGAGCGCCGCCATCACGCAGCGCCAGCCGAACGGGTTGAGGCCGAACATCCACTCGCCCAGGGCGACGGCCCATTTGCCCATCGGCGGATGTGCCACGAAGCTTCCGGCGTCGGAGAGCGGGATCACCTGGGGATGCGCCAGGATCTGCGGGTCGGAGACCCTGCGGTCCGGCCAGGTCCCTTCGTAGCCGAGATGGAGCAACGCCCAGGCGTCCTTGGCGTAGTACGTCTCGTCGAAGACGACGTCCCGTGGCCGGCCGAGGTGCCAGAACCGCATCGCCCCGGCGACAGCCGCGACGAGGACCGGCCCGACCCAGCCCATCGCCCTCGCGACGCGGTACGCCATCGCCGGGCTGAGGCCCGCTGCCGTCCACAGCCGGGTTCCCGGTTCCGGGAAGGGCGGTACCAGACGATCTCGGGTGTCGGTCCGAGGGCGTCCCACATGGCCGTAGCGGGCCAGTCGCTCCGCCCACGGGACGGACTCCGCCGCCGCACGGGCACGGTTGCTCTCGGCGGTCTGCGTCGCGGAGTCGCTCATCATCTGATAATCCTAGGAACCGCTTCGCCGTTGCCGGCCCCCTGGGCCCATCTCGCATACGGCAGCGAGGAATTCAGTTCCCTCTGCCGGGTCCTGCGGACTGGATACCGCACATGGTCGTCAACGTCTGGTCCGTCTCGAAGAACGTGATGGCCGCGTATGACGGGAGCACGGGACTGCGC
>NZ_JBHYKH010000546.1:0-5962 GCF_042741275.1 Streptomyces sp. NPDC058964 | reverse complement strand
GGGCGCCGCGGGCGCACTTGCCCGCCAGGAGGACGAGGGTGAGCGACGCACCCAGCCTCCGCGCGGAGTCAGCCCCCCCCGCCCGCCTGTCGGCGCCGCCCTCGTTGCCGGCGGCGACCACGAACAGGGTGCCGTAGCGCGCGGTGAGTTCGTCGACGGCCCGGCTCTCGGGATCGCTGCCGTCGGTGGGACCGCCGCCCAGGCTCATGTTGGCGACCTTCGCGCCGTGCCGGGCCGCCCACTCCATGCCGGCGATGACCCCGGAGTCGCTACCGGTGCCGTGGTCGCCGAGGACCTTGACGTTGAGCAGTTTCGCGTCGTACGCGATGCCCTTGCGTGCGCCGTTCGAGGCGGCACCCGAACCCGCGATGGTGCCGGCCACATGGGTGCCGTGGCCCACGTGGTCGACGGCGTCCGGGGAATCGGAGAAGTTCGCCGAGTCGGTGATCCTGTCCCGCAGATCCGGGTGGGTGCCGTCGACACCGGTGTCGATGACCGCGACCGTGACGCCCTTGCCGGTGTGTCCGGAGTCCCAGGCGTCCGGGGCCTTGACCTTGGTGAGGTTCCAGTCGAGGCCGGTGGCCTTGACCTTGCCGTCGAGCCAGATGTGGCTGACGCCGGCCAGGGGGCCTGCCGTGGCAGCGAGCTTCTTGGTGACACCCTGACGGCTCAGCGCGGCACGCCCGGCTGCGGCCAGGTAACTGCCGAGGCCCTGTGCGGCCTTGGCGCGGGGCTCCCGCACCGCGGTGGAGTGAATGCTCGTCAGCTCGCGCACGGTCCGGACCGAGGCGGTGCCGAGCTTCCGGGCGGTGTCGTCGGCGCCCGCGGGGTGCTGGACGATCAGGGGCAGGCTGCGGGCATGCGCGTCGTCGTACTTCTGCCGGATCAGCTCACTGACGTCGAAGAGCCGTTCGTCCAGCACCGATCCGACGAGCGGCAGCACGTCACTGGGGATGACCCGGACATCGCCATCGCTGTCGGTCATGGTGGTGAAGGCGACGTGGCGACCGGGTACGGCGGCCGGTGTCACCATGGGCACCGGCCGGCCGTCGGGTCCCTTGCCGACGAGCACCCGGTCACCGGTGATCAGGGTCACCGCCACGGGCCGGGGCGAACCGGTCGTGTCGGCGTCGGAGACGTGGGGAGCGGACGCGGCCGTCGCGGTGGCGACGGCAGGTGGCAGTCCGGTCAGGGACAGCACGCCGGCAGCGGCGAGTGCCATCGCCGCTCTGCGTGGTATGCGCACGGAAGGGTCCTCCTGGAGGTGGACGAGAGGCGTACGCCGCCGCAACCGGGTTGCGGCTGGCCGGCGGCGTTCGTCTCCGACGGATGAACGCGCCGGGCATGACGGTTGGTCACACCGTTGTCGGCGCGGGGGCCACCCTTCCAGCGCCGCGTGCTGGTCCAGAAGGCCGCGGGTGGACGTGATGTCCACGGATCCGGCCTCCGCTCCTCCCCTTGCGGCACCGCGTCGCGACGGCGCTGCCCCGGCGGCGAACTCCCTGTCGGAGAGCGCGGGTCGAGCGCTCACAAGCTGTTGTCGGGCCGGACTCGAGGGCCGCGTTGCGCGGAGTGTGCGCGGGCATGTCCGCGGGCGCGTCCGGTCGCGGGCCGCCTCAGCCGAAAAACACTTGGACGCCACCGGCTCCGTCACGGGACACTGCCATCTCTCACTGTCCGTGCACATGTGACAACACAGGGTTGGGATGGGATCGCCTGAATCGGGCCGGGTTCCGCCGGCCAGGGGCCCCGTGCTCCTCGCACTTCGCTACTACGGGCGGGAGTTGACCCGCCTGCGACGCCTCACGGTGCCGGCGCTGGTGCTGCCCGCGCTCGGCAACATCGGCCTCAACTACATCGGGCCGCTGGTCGTCGCCAAGCTCGTCGGCCGCATCGCCGGCGACACCGGTGTCTCCCTCGGCACCACACTGCCGTACGTCCTCGGTTTCGTCGGTGTCCTGCTGCTCGCGGAGACGCTGTGGCGCATCGGACTGCACTGCCTGAACCGCCTCGACGCCCTCGGCATCGAGCACCTGTATCTCATCGGAATGGACGAGCTGTTCGCCAAGGACGCCGCGTTCTTCCACGACAACTTCGCCGGGTCCCTGACCAAGCGGGTGCTGAGTTTCGCCTCCCGCTTCGAGGACTTCGTCGACACGCTGACATTCAACCTGGTGGGCAGCCTCGTGCCTCTGGCGTTCGGGTCGGTGGTGCTGTGGCGCTACGAACCGCTGCTCGTCGTCGGTCTCCTGGTCATGATCGCACTGACGGCAGTGTGCGTGGCGCCCCTCATCCGTCGCCGTCAGCGGCTGGTCAACCAGCGCGAGGAGGCCATCGCCCGGGTCTCGGGCCATGTCGCCGACAGCCTGATGAACATGGACACGGTCCGGGCGTTCGCCGCCGAGGAACGCGAGGCCGCCGAACACCGGTCCCGCGTGGCCACGTCACGGCGGCTGACCCTGCGCTCGTGGGACTACGGCAACCTGCGCATCGACACACTGGTCGCGCCGATGTCCGTACTGACCAACGCACTGGGCCTGCTGCTCGCCGTCGCGATCTCAGGGGGCGGGCACGGTGTGGAGGCGGTGGTCGTGGCCTTCACGTACTACACGAACGCGACCCGGATCATGTTCGAGTTCAACCAGATCTACCGTCGCCTGGAGAGCTCCATGACGGAGGCCGCGCAGTTCACCGAACTGCTGCTGGAGCCGCCGACCGTGCTCGACCCGGTGACGCCGGAGCCGCTGCGGTCCAGGGCCTGCGACGTCCGCTTCGAACGGGTGACGTTCGCCCACGGTGGAGGGGGCCCGCTGTTCGAGGACCTCGACCTGACAGTGCCCTGCGGCACCAAGATCGGTCTCGTGGGCCGGTCCGGCGGCGGCAAGACCACCCTCACCCGGCTGCTGCTGCGGATGACGGACATCGACTCGGGCCGGATCCTGATCGGGGGCCAGGACATCAGCCGGCTGCGCCAGTCCGACCTGCGCGGCATGATCGCCTACGTGCCGCAGGACCCGGCGATGTTCCACCGGACCCTGCGGGACAACATCGCCTTCGCCCGGCCGGACGCCACCGACGCGGAGATCCGCCGCGCGGCCGAGGCGGCGCACGTCACGGAGTTCGCCGACGCGCTGCCGGACGGTTTCGACACGATGGTGGGGGAGCGCGGGATCAAACTGTCCGGCGGACAGCGCCAGCGGGTCGCCCTCGCCAGGGCAATCCTGCGGGACGCGCCGATCCTGCTGCTCGACGAGGCGACCAGCGCCCTGGACTCCGAGAGCGAGATCCTCGTGCAGGAGGCGCTGTGGCGGCTCATGGAGGGGCGGACGGCACTCGTGGTGGCGCACCGGCTGAGCACGGTCGCGGGCATGGACCGGCTCGTCGTCCTCGACCGCGGCCGGATCGTCGAGCAGGGCACGCACCAGGAACTGCTCGCCTCCGACGGCGCCTACGCGAAGCTGTGGCAGCACCAGTCGGGCGGCTTCCTCGACGAAAGCCCAGAGCGGGCAGGCCTGTACTGAGCGCCGGCCCGGCCGGGCGTCCCACCGGGCCGCGGGTGACGCGGTCGGCACGCATACCGTGCGGCCCGGTGGCCTTCCACCCCCGTCGCCCGGTCGACGCGCGAGGGCGGCACCGTACGTCCTGCTCGTTCCGGCAGCCCCCGTGGCCCGCTCCGGAACCCGTGCCCCCGACGACCGCCCGCACCGCTACGGCAAACAGCTCGCCCCGCACCTCGGCCGCCGCTGAGGGTGCCCTGCTCCTCGCCGCGGAGGCATGCGACGGACGCCTCGCGCGGCCGGAGGGCGCCGTGGGCCGTCACCTGGTCCGCTCCGGCCCCGGGACGAACCGGTCGTGCGGTGTCGGCGCGAGACGGGCGGCCCCGGGACGGCTCAGCGCGGTTGCCGATCGGCCCCTGCCGCCCACAGGCCGCGCACATGGCCCAGATGGCGGGTCATGATCTCGCGCACCGCCCGCGCGTCGCGGTCCAGCAGGGCGTCGAGGAGCTCCAAGTGCTCCTCGGCGGAGGCCAGCAGACGGCCCGCCTCCACCAGCGCGGTGAGACCGTACAGACGGGAGCGGCCCCGCAGATCGGCGACCACCTCGACGAGATGGGCGTTTCCGGCCAGGGCGAGCAGACCGAGGTGGAAGCGGGTGTCCGCCTCGACGTAGGCGATGAGGTCGCCCGCCGCCGCGGCCGTGACGATCTCCCGGGCCGCCGGGCGCAGTGCCTCCAGGGAGACCCGGTCGGCCTTCGTGGCCAGCTCCACCACGGTGGGGATCTCGATGAGCGAGCGGATGTGCGTGTACTCGTCCAGTTGTTTGTCGGAGACGGCGGTCACCCGGAAACCCTTGTTGGGGACCGTGTCGACCAGGCCCTCCTTGGCCAGGTCCAGCATCGCCTCGCGCACCGGGGTCGCCGAGACGCCGAAACGGGCCGCGAGCGAGGGGGCCGAGTACACCTCGCCCGGCCGCAGCTCGCCCGCGATCAGCGCGGCCCGCAGGGCCTCGGCGACCCGCTCGCGGTAGCTGCTCCGCCGACCGCCCAGCCGGGGGAGTTCGGGTGCGGCAGACGGTGGGCTGCTGCGCTGGGCGGTCATCGGGTGTCTCCTCGGAGGGGGTGGTGCAATGTCACGTGCTGTCAGTATGGACGGCTAGAGCACGAAGCCCCGCGGGAAGGGGTCGGCCGGATCGAGCAGGTACTGGGCCGTGCCCGTGATCCAGGCGCGGCCGGTGAAGCTCGGCAGTACGGCCGGGATCCCGGCGACCTCGGTCTCGCCCAGCAGCCTTCCGGTGAACCGTGTCCCGATGAAGGACTCGTTCACGAACTCGGTGTGCAGGGGCAGTTCACCGCGTGCGTGCAGCTGCGCCATGCGCGCGCTCGTCCCGGTGCCGCAGGGCGAGCGGTCGAACCAGCCGGGGTGGATGGCCATCGCGTGCCGTGAGTGACGGGCCGTGGCACCCGGCGCGTACAGGTGGACGTGGTGGCAGCCGCGGATGGAGGGGTCCTCGGGGTGGACCGGTTCCTCCTCGGCGTTGATGGCGTCCATCAGGGCCAGACCCGCCCTCAGGATGTCGTCCTTGCGGGCCCGGTCGAAGGGCAGCCCGAACTCCTCGAGCGGCAGGATCGCGTAGAAGTTCCCGCCGTAGGCGAGGTCGTACGTGACCGTCCGTCCGTCGGCCAGCACGGCCTTGCGGTCCAGGCCGGCGGAGAACGACGGCACGTTCCTGAGCGTGACGTTCCTGGCGGCCCCGTCCTCGACCGCGACCTCGGCGACGACGGGCCCGGCCGGGGTGTCGAGGCGGATCGTGGTGACCGGTTCCACGACCTCCACCATGCCGGTCTCCACGAGCACGGTCGCCACCCCGATCGTGCCGTGCCCGCACATCGGCAGATAGCCGGAGACCTCGATGTAGACGACGCCCCAGTCGCAGTCGGGACGCGTCGGCGGCTGCAGGACCGCGCCGCTCATCGCGGAGTGGCCGCGCGGCTCGTTCATCAGCAACTGCTTGATGTGGTCGCGGTGTTCACGGAAGTACAGCCGTCGCTCGTTCATCGTCGCGCCGGGGATGGTGCCGATCCCGCCGGTGATCACGCGGGTGGGCATCCCCTCGGTGTGCGAGTCGACGGCGTGCAGGACGAGTCTGCTGCGCATGCTCCGGCCTTCCTCTCAGCCGAGTCCGGCGGCCAGGGCCTTCTCGGTGGCCGCGCGGACCGCGGCCTCCTGCTCCGGCAGCAGCGGGACCCGCGGGGGCCGCACCGGGCCGCCGTGCCGTCCGGCGATGTCCATGGACAACTTGATGGCCTGCACGAACTCGACCCGCGAGTCCCAGCGCAGCAGCGGGTGCAGCTGCCGGTACAGGGGCAGCGCGGCCGCGAGGTCGCCTGTCACCGCGGCCCGGTACAGCTCGGCGCAGGCGGCCGGCAGCGCGTTCGGGTAACCGGCGACCCACCCCTTGGCGC
>NZ_JBHYKH010000545.1:0-5970 GCF_042741275.1 Streptomyces sp. NPDC058964 | reverse complement strand
TGAACGGGGCTATCCAAGACGGCTCCGACGCCGTGATCACACCAGCCACACCAAGATCATCTCACCCCTGACCAGGGGTTACGGGACAGCCCTTAATGGTTGCTATCCCTGCTGCTCCCAGACCAACGAGGGTCTCCCTGTTCGGTACTGCTGCCTTGCTTCGGCGAGCAGGCTTTCCAAGTAGCTTGCTCCCTGCCTGGGCACTAGCATTTGCCACTGAATCCCCTGCGGGCTGTTCTCGCTGACGCCGGCGTGAAGGACTCTCTCCAGCGCATATTGGATCGAGTCGACGGTCATCGTGTCATCGGCCGAGAGCCGTTCGAACTCCTCTGGCAGTAGAGCTCGGGGGGCCGAACTCCTCAGGACAACCAAGCGGGAATCCTCTTCGTCGAGGGTGCCAAGCACCTTGGTCTCCCAGCTGCAACCGATGGTGGCCGTTTCGTCGTGACTCCTCCAGCGAACGAAATCCTCCCCGGGGTCGAGAACTGCTGGTCCAGCCAGGTGCCAGCGGACCGTCGCGATAAACCACTCACGATCGCCGATCCGATAGGCGTTTACGTCCCGAAGAGGACCAACCTCGACCCCGTCGGGCGGTCTTACCCACGCCAGCGCTCGCCCTGCCAGCTCGTCTGCCCAGGGAAGGTGGCGACGAGCGAGGATGCACTCGAACCCACCCGATCGCAGGTTTTTGGTCATGTCGTCGTCCTCAAACGCGGCTTTGGCGATAAGAGAGGTAGAACGAGCGAGAGCCGCCTGAACCTGCTGATCATCGACCTCGGCGGGGTGAGTGAACCGCGACACGACTTGGTCCAGCGAAGTTAGATGCACGAAACGGCTTCCCAGGCCCACGACATCATTGGACATGGGATGACGGTAGGAGGTGCCATCGCCGAAGTCCTCTGTGTTCGAGCTGACGAAGTAGACAGTCTCCTGAGGGTGCTGACGCCCGTATTCGATGGCTGACATCCAAATGGCGGCATCGCGGTAACCGGTCTTTACTGACTTGCTGCCGCTGGAGGCGATCTTCGATGGGGCAAGCCCGTTGGCTTCCCGGAAGGCTGCCTCACGTAGGGCCTCCTCGCTCGTCGGAATGACATCGACGATCGATCCGTACTCCCGACGCCAGTGCTCGCGCACGCGATCGAGGTCACACTCTTCAAGCTCCGGAACACCAGACCATGGTGTGAGTTTCCTGAGGGATTCCAAGGCAGCTGCGGCAGATTCGTACTGTTTTACATACTTCACGGCGTGTTGTGCCGCAAGTTCCTCCATGGCAACCCAAGGGACTGCCACCCGTTGAATACCCGATCCACGGATTGTCCGCAGGAGATCTGCGCTGCTGCTGCCTAGACCGCATCCGCGCAAGATGCACGTATCCAAAATGATCAAGACATGTCCTTGTCATATCAGTTCCGACGATGCACCCGTCACGGAGGGGGTTGACGCTGACCAGCGCAAACGGCCTCTGGTGATTAATCGCGAGGCGTCGCGCTTGACTGCTCTTGACCGCTGGGATCCGCTCTTTCTGGCACGGATGTGGCACGGGCTTCCATCCGCTCTGACGGGTCGCGTCACCGACCCCGCACCCGACAACACTGTCACCCGAATGGCCCAACATGACGTGCCACCCATATGGGTGAAGATCAAGCTGGCTAGTGCCCCAACCGAGGCAATCTGTGAAAGGCGAACCAAATGCGCATTCGACGAATCCTCGCCGCAGTCTTCGCCACGGCAGCCCTCGCCGGACTCGGTCTCACAGGCGCCGCCACCGCCACCGCCGGCAGCGTCACCCCGGCCAGCTTCACCCCGGCCAGCGTCACCCCGGGTGAGTGCACGGACGGCGGCGGAACGATCGATCGGTCGACACCCGTGCTCCCGACCTGCAGGGGCGGTATGCACGACGGGCAGACGGTCGACTAAACCCCACTAGGGCCCGTTGTGAAAGTGGATCGGCGCCCCGCAGCCACGCGTTGCGGGGCGCTCCCTCGCGAGCGTTCCCCCTCGGCTGACGGCTCAACGTGACGATCGCACACGGGCCCGATGAGGTCGGCGGGAGCGGCTTTGGGCTGGAGCTGCCATGGGGCGAGAGATCGGGGCCCGTACGCTGGTCGCGAATCGGGCAGTCTCTGGACCTGCCCGCAATAGCCCGATGTGGGCCCCGATCTTCGAGGCTCGCCCCATGATGGCTGCCTAATCCCTTGCTAAGGGTGTCCCGAGAGAGCGGCTGTTCCTCGGGATGTTCGAGTGCCGGATCGTGACATCTAGTGGCTGCCGGGCGGGCAACGCCTCGCTTTAGACGTCATCTCATTTGGTGAGTCTGCGGTAGCAGTGCATCTCAGGGCGCTCGCAACGGTGAGCGCCCTGAGGGCACCAAGGGCAGCATCCCGCACCGCAGTGAGCGCCGGCTGGTAGATCCCCCCGGTCCGGTGTCCCGTAGCGGCCTTGGCCAGGCTGATCCAATGGTTGAGGTCCAGATAGACGAGGCGCTGTCCCGTGTGACCTCGAATTAGGTGACCGGGCCAGGCGTACTCAGGGGCTTGCCGTCGTGCCATAGCGGCCATTCTGGCAACCCCAGGTCTGCGGCCGCCTCCCAATATGAGCGGGCCGCCTCTCCTCGGTGCGCGACGAAGCAGGCCCACCGCTCGCGTATGGCTCACGCACTCCTCACGCACAACCAGCGAGAGAGAGTGAGAAAAGGCGGTAGTCAGTGAGACTGACTCCCGCCTTCTTCTGTCGGCATCCGCCCTGGTCAGACCACACTTTCGGGTCTCTGACGGGCGAGTGCCCCCGGCAGGATTCGAACCTGCGCACACGGCTCCGGAGGCCGATGAGGTTTGTCGGATCACTCCAGGTCACAGCACTAGGCTGGCGTATTCGGCGACTTCTCGTCCACGGGTGGGCCATGCCACTGTAGGGCCGTACAACACTGAGGCAACCAGAGATCGAAGCTGTGGGCGGGCAGCCGAGAGTCAGGGGTTCTGATCGAGCAATCCTCGTTCGATCGCCTGCTTTCGGATCACCGCGAGTGGAACGTGGTTGCCATCAGGCTGGGAGATTTGCCAGAAATCCCATCCTGCGCTGGACACACTGCCAGTGGCGGCGGCGCCGGCGGCCGAGAGAGATTTGAACTCCTCACCGCTCGACTCGAGGCGGATCTTGCCGCTACTGGTGATAGTCGCCTCGAACACCCGTCGTGCACGCTTGAGTTCACCGCGCAGCTTGGTCCCTTCGCTGAGCATGCCTACACGCATCAGGTCAGCGATCTGTACGCCGTAGCGGGGCTTCTTTCGCTGCGTCGAACTCGTTCGCGCTGCAGGCAACACTGCAGCCTCAATGAAACCGAGCTGGTCGATTCGCCATACTCGTTCACATAGTTGTCGATAGAGCGTGCCTCGCTGGTCGATCGCTTTCTTGTCGAAACTGTCAGGATATGGAATGAAGGAGTTTTCGAGGCTCCACTTCTTCCGGAACTTTGCGAATGCGGGATTTCGCTTGTAGGAACCGGGATTCAATGACGCAGCCAGGATGTTTTGGCGGAAGTAGTGAGGCAACTTTTCGCCATAGATATCCGCACCGAAACTGGCGTTAGTTGACTTTTCCAGCAAAAGCAAGCCGCCCAGGCGATTCCTTTCCCGCTTGAAGTCTTCTTCGTTCGCAACACCGGTTTGAACGTGCAGGCTGTACTTGTTGGCCCAGATGTGTTCGATCTCCCATGGGGGAGATTCTCCGGCCGCGGCGACGGGCAACCCCAGATAGCGATCCACTTCATCTGGTCGGCCACATTCGGTCTCGACAAATGCAGTGAGTCGGGCGAGTAGATAGCGAATATGCTTGCGGTTGTTGTGTAGGCTAAGTTTCTCCACGCCCGTGAACCCGTCCGGAAGGCTTGCTGCCTCGCGACCGAAGAGTTTACTCAGATCTTCGATCGACGACGCCTGCCGGACCTCTGGGAGCAGGCGTTGTACTTCCTCTCTGAAATCCTGTGCCTGTACAGCGCTGTCATTGTTGGTAATGCGAAGAATGAAGAGTAGGTCGAGATAATTGGCGACGATTCTGGCCTTATCGCGAACTACCTGAGGCGAGTCTTCTAGTTTTATCGCTGCCAGAATGAGGAGGAATTGAGAATCGATTCCGTTTGAAGCGTTGTAGTAGACAGTGTGCAAATCGGGTGTGCGAGTGCGGGCGGCCTCAAGGAGGAGACGGTACTGCTCGGCGGCGCGGGCGATCGTGTTGAGGACGAAGTCGCTGTAATCCTGGCCCCGACGCTTCATTCCGACGCGTTCCGGCTGGTTACGTACCCACTCATGGAAGGCTCGCTCGATTTTTTCGTCATCGCTCCCGTCTGCGGCTGCGTATCGGGCGAGGAAGAGCGTCTCAAAAAATTTGCTTGGGTGGTGCCGTCCGAAAGCACTAAGGTCAGTGACCATTTTTCGCCAGGCGGCGTTGATCTGCTCCTGACCCCGGTCTACCTGAGATAGCACGAAGCTCTTCAAGAGATCGAGGGAAGTGAGGCCGGCGCCACGATCGTTCATGGTCTCGAAGATCTCCCAGCCGAGATCTCGATCGTCAACGGCAATCTCGACGAGAAAGACCCGGTCGGCCAACCAGTCTGCGAAAATGGGCAGACATTCGTCTTGCAGTGTTGCGGGCAGGGCCTCGGCTACGTCCTGGGCTCGCTCCCACAAATTCTGCACTGACACTGTGGCTGGAGTGGGGTCGAAATCGGTCCCGGCGCGAAGCGCCTCCAGGCATGCCCGACGTTCCTCCACATCAATCGTGTAGTGGTATTGCCCGGCGGCATACCTTCGGACCATGCCGCCGACCATCCCCGCAGCGCCTTCATTTCCCTGCTCTTTGAGTAGTCGCTCGATATGCATGAGGAGAAGGTGTAGCGTTGTGAAGCGCTGCTGTCCGTCAATGAGGTTCTTCTTAACCCCGACGTTGTGGCAGACGAAGGGGCCAAGGAAGTAGGGGCGGTACAGTGCGTAGTGCTGTCCGTCGTGATCGACCCGCCAGTCACGCAGAAAGGCGTTGGCCAGGTCGGTCACGAGCTCCACGACGTGGCGCCGCTCCCATGTGTATTCCCGTTGGTAGGACTCCAGCACGTACTGTTTGGTGAAGAGCTCCCGGACTGCGTAGTCCTTGCCGTGCAGACCTTGCTGTGTACCTTCGCTCATCCCCACACCCCAAGCTGCTGGCTCCAACGCGGCCGTCCTGCGCGCGTCCCTTGGTTCTACCTGATGGGACTGACAGCCGTGTGCCTATCGGCCAGATGAGGACCTCTCGGTGGGGGCGTACAGCCCGAACATAAGCTCCCTTGCCTCCCATCGTTGTGTTTGCACCAGCCCCCACCACAGTGCCTTTACAACCGCGCGGGGGTGACCGTCCATCTTTCCCGACCTCGTCTGTTCCGCCCTTAGAGCGACCGAAGTTCTCCATTGGGCTGCGACAGCTACTCAGGTCAAGGCTCGTCTTCGGTCATGCGAGGAGCCCCGTATCGAGCGGCGGTGAGGCCAGCCTGACTCCCACTCGACGCGTGTGGTGACGCCCCAGTTTCGCAACTTACGAGTGTCCTCGACACTGACACTGGTGGTTCCCTTGGCGGGTCGTCTGCACTGGGCGTAACGCTACATCTGCAGTGTCGTCCGGCGGGGTACCTGGGAGCGCACGACCCCGGAGGCCGCTTGGGGCTCATCCATTGCTGCTGGTCAACGGGCTCTTCGACCTAGGAAAAGTCTACTGAGTCCATAAATGCTCCGTGGCCGCCGGCCGGTCATGAGGCGAGGTGTACGACCGCCTGCCTAGGCGCTGCGATCACCCGCCCAGGAGTCGGACGCTGGACTAGCCGTCCTCTTCGCTGGCCTGGGCTTCTAGCAGCAACGCTGTTCAGTTAGGGCGGTCTGGGCCGCGTCAAGGGTCGGTTGTGAGCATGTTGATGCTGATGGTGGCCTTGTAGGTGGTCCGGTCAAT
>NZ_JBHYKH010000544.1:0-5976 GCF_042741275.1 Streptomyces sp. NPDC058964 | reverse complement strand
GGACACGGGGACCGCGGGCCCGGAGACCCTCGGCGACCCGGTCTTCCCCGCCCTCGGAAACGACGGCTACCGCGTGTCGTCCTACGACCTCGACCTCGCGTACGACGCCACGACCAGGCTGGTCGATGCCGCCGCGACGCTGCGCATCCGCACCACCCAGGCCCTGACCCGCTTCTCCCTCGACGCGCTCGGCCTGGACATACGTTCCATACGCGTCGACGGCCGCCCCGCCGTCTTCGAGCAGGCGGACGAGAAGCTGCGCGTCACACCCGAGCGGGAGATCCCGGCGGGGTGCCGCGCCACCGTCCGCGTCGAGTACGCCGCCGACCCGCGCCGCTCCCTCCCGCACACCGCCTGGGTGCCCACCCCGGACGGCTTCGCCGTCTGCCCGCAGCCGAACTCCGCGCACACCGTCTTCCCGTGCAACGACCATCCGTCGGACAAGGCGGACTTCCGCTTCCGCATCACCGTCCCGAACGGGCTGCGCGGCGTGGCGAACGGCCTGCTGTGCGACACGGAGGCACTCGACGGCGACCGGACCGCCTACACGTACCGCTCCCGCTCCCCGATGGCCACCGAACTCGTCCAGATCACCGTCGGCGACTACGTGGTGAGGGACCGGCCGGGCCCGCACGGCCTGCCGCTGCGCGACGTCGTCCCCACCGCCCGGGCCACCGCCCTGGAACCGGCGCTCTCCCTGACGCCGGGGCTGGTCGAGTGGCTGGAGGCGCGCCTGGGGGCCTTCCCGTTCGAGACGTACGGACTGCTGCCCTGCAACTCCGACGACCCGAACGCCTTCGACTTCACGGGCCTGGAGACCCAGACCCTCACTCTCTACAAGCCGAACTTCCTGCTTCAGGAGGAGAAGAAGATCGGCTCGCACATGATGCACGAGCTGGTCCACTCCTATTTCGGCAACATGGTCACTCCCGCCACCTGGGCCGACCTGTGGCTGAACGAGGGCCACGCCGACTTCTACGGACTGCTGTACCGCTACGAGCGGGGCTGGGCCGACTCGCTGGGCCTGACCACGATGGAAGCCCGGATGAAGGACACCTACGCCCGCGGCGACCAGTGGCGCCACGACTCGGGCCCGGTGGCCGCCCCGAACGCGGTCGACCTCTTCGACAGCCAGCGCTACCTGGGCGGCGTGCTGGTCCTGTACGCGTTCCGGGAACTGGTCGGCGAGGACGCCTTCCACGCCGTGGAACGTGCCTTCCTGGACCGCTTCCGCGACCGGTCGGCGACGACGGGGGACTACATCGCCGTCGCCTCGGAGGTCACCGGCCAGGACCAGTCCGGCTTCCTGGGCGACTGGCTGTACGGCACCAGGACGCCGCGGATGCCCGGCCACCCCGACTGGACGGTGAACCCGGTGGCCTCGGCCCTGGCGGCGCCGCACAGCCGGCGCGGCGGGCCCTACCACGACAACACGGCCACGCTCTGACACCGAGTGCCGTCACAGGTGGCGGGCGGAGGTCTCTCCGGCCGCCACCTCACGCTCGATCCAGCGGCAGATCACGTCCACCACGTAGGCGCGCTCCGCGCGGGTCAGCTGCCGTCCCTTGGGGATCCGGTGCCAGCGCTGGAGACAGCTGCGGCAGCAGGTGGCGGTGGCGTGCTGCGCCACGAAGACCGGGTGGCCCCGGTACGGGGTCTGCCTGCCGTCCTTGTACGGCTCGGCCGGCGCCAGCCGCTTGGCGATGAGGTCGTAGGCGTGCCTGCGCAGCGTCGCCGGGCCGGTCAGCTCTGCGGTGGCCCGGTCCCGCCCCCGCAGATGGAACTTCGCCCGGAACGGATGACGCGCGATCGTGTCGAGCCGCTGGTCGAGACGGGCCGTCGGCTCGGGCATCGCGGACTCCGGGGAAGACGTCGTGCTCCTTCGAGCATACGGTCGCACGGGATCTGCCGGGGAGCCCTGGGCCGGCCCGCGGCGCGTTCGTGGGGTGCGGCGGCCCTCCGGAGGAGGCCGGTCCGCGACGCGCCTGATGTGGGGGCGGCTACCGCCCGGGGCCGGCCGACCGGAGCCCGGCGGCTAGTCGACGACGGAACCCGACGCCAGATCCTCCGCGCCGCGCTGCTGCGGGATCACCACCGTGCCCTGCTGCAGGGCCACCGTCCGGGTGGGGGCCGGGATGCGGATGCCCTCCTCGCGGTAGCGCCGGTGCAGGCGCTTGATGAACTCGTGCTTGATCCGGTACTGGTCGCTGAACTCGCCGACGCCGAGGATCACCGTGAAGCCGATCCGGGAGTCACCGAAGGTGTGGAAGCGGATCGCGGGCTCGTGGTCCGGGACGGCGCCGGTGATCTCGGTCATCGTCTCGGCGATCACCTCGGTCGTGACGCGCTCGACCTGGTCGAGGTCGCTGTCGTAGCTCACGCCCACCTGCACCAGGATGGTCAGCCGCTGCTCGGGACGGGTGAAGTTGGTCATGTTCGTCTTCGCGAGCTGCCCGTTGGGGATGACCACCAGGTTGTTGGAGAGCTGGCGCACGGTCGTCTGGCGCCAGTTGATGTCCACCACGTACCCCTCCTCGCCGGTGGTCAGCCGGATGTAGTCGCCCGGCTGGACGGTCTTGGAGGCGAGGATGTGGACGCCCGCGAAGAGGTTGGCGAGGGTGTCCTGCAGGGCCAGGGCGACGGCCAGACCCCCGACCCCCAGGGCGGTGAGCATCGGCGCTATGGAGATGCCCAGCGTCTGCAGCACCACCAGGAAGCCGATCGCCAGGACCAGCACCCGCGTGATGTTGACGAAGATCGTGGCCGAGCCGGCGACGCCGGAGCGGGACTGCGTGACCGTCTGCACCAGACCGGCGATCACCCGGGCCGCCGACACGGTCACGGCGAAGATGAGCAGCACCTGGAGGCACTGGTTGGTGTGGTGCTGGACCGTCCGCGTCAGCGGCAGCACCGCCGCGGCGGCGGCCGCGCCACCCGCGATCGCCGCCCACGGCACCACGGTCCGCAGCGCGTCCACCACGACGTCGTCGCCGCTCCAGCGGGTGCGCTTGGCGTGCTTGGCCAGCCAGCGCAGCACCGCGCGCGACAGGAAGGCCGCCAACAGACCCGCCGCCAGGGCGATTCCGGCGAGGATCAGATCGTCCAGGGTCAGCGCGCGGTCCACTGGTCACCTCCGGGGAGGGAAGCTGCGGCGGACCGGGCCGCCGACGGCCGGATGTGAAGTCTCGTCACGTTGTCACCTGCTCGTTTGCGGGAAGTGCGGTCGCACCGGTCCGTACGGCGTCGACGGCCGATGCGACCGCTCATCCTGCCGTATCCGGCACGGGAGTTCGTACCCGGACCGGTCCCGCGAGCGACCCCTCAGACGATCCCCTCGGCCAGTTCGGCCTGCTCACGGCCGGTTCCGTAGGCGGCCGTGGCGGGAGTCCCGTACGAACGGCGGGCGACGTACCACCACACACTGGCGAGAACCAGTACGACGGCCAGCGCGACGGACGCGTAGTTCATCGAGTCGACCGTCACCGGCGACGACTGCGGCAGGCAGAAGAGCACCGTCACGGCGGCCACCCAGACGACCGCGATCCAGCCCACCGGCCGGCTCCACCGTCCCAGGTTCCACGGGCCCGGCCGGAACCGGTCGCCCGCGCGCAGCCGCAGAAGGACGGGGATGGCGTACGCGGGGGTGATGCCGATGACGTTGATGGCGGTGACCGCGCCGTACGCCGTCACCGAGTACAGGGACGGCAGGGCGAGGACGCAGGCGACCGTCACCGACAGCCAGACGGCCGCGACCGGCGTCTGGGTACGGCCGCTGACCCGGCGCCAGAGGGCCGAACCGGGCAGCGCCCTGTCCCGGCTGAACGCGAACACCATGCGGCTGGCCGCCGCCACCTCGGCGTTCCCGCAGAACAGTTGGGCGACGATCACGACCAGGAGCAGCGCGCTCGCCCCGTCGGTGCCCAGCCCGTCGAGCAGGATCTGCGCGGGCGGCACCCCGGTCGCGCTGTCCCGCGTGGCGCCGTAGTCCTGGATCGCGAAGGTGAGGCCCGCGAGCAGGACGAAGCCCGCGATCCAGGAGACCCAGATCGAGCGGACGATGCCGCGCGCCGCCGCCACCGAGGCGTTGGAGGTCTCCTCCGACAGGTGTGCCGAGGCGTCGTAGCCGCAGAAGGTGTACTGCGCGAGCAGCAGGCCGATCGCGGCCACGTAAACCGGGTTGGACCATCCTGTCTCGTTCACGAACCGGGTGAAGACGAAGGACGCGGACTGGTGGTGGTCCGGGACGATCGCCAGCGCGCCGACGATCAGTGCCACGCCGGCCAGGTGCCACCACACGCTGACGGAGTTGAGCAGGCTCACCAGGCGGACGCCGAACAGGTTCAGCACGGCGTGCAGCAGCAGAACCGCGACGAAGATCAGCATCGTCCTTCCCGGCGTCGGCTCGAAGCCCCACCGGAGGTTGGCGAACGCGCCGGTGAACAGGGCGGCCCCGTAGTCGATGCCCGCGATCGCGCCGAGCAGGCCGAGCAGGTTCAGCCAGCCGGTGTACCAGCCCCAGCGGGGGCCGCCGAGCCGGTCGGCCATGTAGTAGAGGGCGCCGGACGTCGGATACGCGCTGGTGACCTCGGCCAACGAGAGCCCCACGCACAGCACGAACAGCCCGACGCCCGCCCACCCCCAGAGCATCACCGCCGGTCCGCCCGCGCCCATGCCGAAGCCGTACAGGGTCATGCAGCCGGACAGGACCGAGATCACCGAGAAGCTGATCGCGAAGTTGCCGAACCCGCCCATGCGGCGGGCCAGCACGGGCCGGTAGCCGAGTTCGCGCAGGCGCTGCTCCTCGTCGTGCCGGGGAGCGGACGGTACGGATGGTTCAGAGGCGCGGGACATGCGACAGACCTCCGGGGGAGCGTCGGTGGGGGGGTGTCAGTTGCCGGTACCGGGGCCGCCCGTTGCGGCCATGCTGCGGGCGCGGGCGTGGCGGAACACCTCCACGGCCCCGTTCGGATCGGGTGTGCGGTACGACCAGGGGGCGGGCGTGCAGTACGGGCCGAGCGCGGCGAACACCCGGGCCGCGTCGGGGAAGCGCTGGGCGCCCCAGAGGGCGTGGGCGAGGTGGTTGAGGTCGAGTGGGGAGCGCTCGGCGGCGGGGCAGTGGCCGAACCAGGCGTACAGCGCGTGCCCCGCCTCCCGGGTGGCGTCCTCCGCCACCCAGTGCAGGTCCAGGGCGGCGTCGCGTCCGGCGCCGCGGCGGTAGCGCTCGGCCCGTACGTACAGCGGCAGGGCGTGCAGCGCGGAGCCCAGCGGGGCCGACCCGGCCGCCCGGTGCGCGTACGCGGCGGCCTCCGTCAGCCGCCCCGACGGCGACCGGGCGCAGAGGAACTGCAGCATCCGGTGGTGGGCTTCGCGATTGTGCGGGTCGCGCTTGTCGGCCTCGGCGAGCAGACCCCACGGGCCGGGCGGCAGCGCGGGCTCGGGCGGCGGCGCCCGGTGCTCGGCCCAGCTCTGCTCCCGGTCGATCGGGGCCAGCGCGATCAGGCACACCCACGGCACCGGGTCGAGCGGTGCGGCCCGGGCGGCGGTGTCGCTCGCGTCCCAGGCCTCCACCCACAGTTCGTGGGTACGGCGGTGGCCGTCCCGGTGCGCCCGCAGCGCCCGCTCCACGGCCACGCGCGCGTGCATCACCGTGGCCGGCACGCTGGACGGCTCCTCCGCGAGCCAGGCCCGCACCACGTCCGTGCCGGCCGCCGCGGCCGCCAGGACCTGGGTGCGGCGTGTCCACTGCCACCAGGCGGTGGTGTCGGCGAGCAGGGCGCGCATCGCCATCCAGCGGCCGGTGCGCAGGTCCTGCAGGACCGTGCGCAGGGCGTCGTCCCGGCCGGCGGGGTCGAAGACGGGACGCGCCCCCGGTCTGGTCATCGGCCGCCGGGCCCCCGGCCGGGGCGGGGCACGGCGGCGGGGGGGGGGAACAACACCCCACCACAGGGCGGGGGGGGGGGTTACGGTGGGGGGTGG
>NZ_JBHYKH010000543.1:0-5984 GCF_042741275.1 Streptomyces sp. NPDC058964 | reverse complement strand
GGCGTTGACTTTTGGCACGCTGTTGAGTTCTCAAGGAACGGTCGCTTCCTTTGTACTCACCCTCTCGGGCTTTCCTCTGGGCGCTTCCCTTCGGTGTTCCAAACTCTATCAGTGTTTTTCCGTCTCTCTGACCACCGTTCTGCAGACATGCAGAAGGAGACCCCGAGACAGGATCCGACAAGTTGGGTGCTGCCGAGTAAGGACGCTTGGTGGCGTCACTCATCCTCAAGCAGGAGTACGACTGTACACGGGGCCCTGAAGCAGGCGCAAATCCAATGGACTGGTGGTCTAGACCACTTGCTGGTAGCTTTCATACGGAACCCGCAGTTCATCTGGCATACGCTGCTGCTCAGCGCGCTGTCCGGCACAACCGGCGACGGCCCTCATATGCAGCTCCACCCCTGGGAGGCTTCCTATGACCACCGTGACGTCCCCTCTCGCAGGACGCGCCATCGGACTGGAGTCCGTGCCGGATCCGGTCTTCGCCGGGGCCATGGTCGGCCCGGGTACCGCGATCGACCCCGTGCGTGAGCCGTCCGAGGCGGTCGCGCCCGTGGACGGCGTCATCGTCTCTCTTCACCCGCACGCCTTCGTCGTCGTCGACGCGCAGGGCCACGGGGTACTCACCCATCTCGGGATCGACACCGTGCAGCTCAATGGCGAGGGCTTCGAACTGCTCGTCAACAAGGGTGACACCGTGACGCGCGGTCAGGCCGTCGTGCGCTGGGACCCGGCCGCCGTGGAGGCCGCCGGGAAGTCCCCCGTATGCCCGGTCGTGGCGCTGGAGGCCACGGCCGAGGCGCTCTCCGATCTCCGTGCCGACGGCGATGTGAAGGCCGGAGACAGTCTCTTCGGCTGGAAGTGACGTCAGTGCCGTCGTGCGACGGCAAGTAGGACAACCACCGCGGCGGCGGGACCTGCCGCACTATCGGAGACGGGTGAGATGGAGACAACGCTGCGAGGCGTCGGCGTGAGCCATGGTGTGGCGATCGGCGAGGTTCGGCACATGGGGACGGCGGTCCTGGAACCGCCTGCCAAGCAGATCCCGGCGGAGGAGGCCGAGCGCGAACAGGGGCGCGCGCGCCAGGCCGTCGAAGCCGTGGCGGCCGACCTGATCGCACGCGGCAACCTGGCGGGAGGCGAGGCCCAGGCGGTACTCGAGGCGCAGGCCATGATGGCCCAGGACCCCGAGCTGATCGCGGACGTGGATCGGCGCATCGCCGTCGGCAGCACGGCCGAGCGTGCCGTGTACGACGCCTTCGCCTCCTACCGGGAGCTGCTGGCTGCGGCCGGTGAGTATCTGGCCGGTCGGGTGGCCGACCTCGACGACGTACGGAATCGCATCGTCGCCCGGCTGCTCGGGGTCCCCATGCCGGGGGTCCCGGACAGCGACGAGCCGTATGTGCTCGTCGCCCGTGATCTCGCTCCCGCCGACACGGCCCTGCTGGACCCGAGCCTGGTGCTCGGTTTCGTCACCGAGGAGGGCGGGCCGACCAGCCACAGCGCGATCCTGGCGCGGGCACTCGGCGTGCCGGCCGTGGTGGCGCTGCCGGGTGCCGGTGAGCTCGCCGAGGGCACGGTGATCGCCGTCGACGGCAGCACCGGTGACATCTTCGTGAATCCCAGCGAGGACAAGCGGGCCGCGCTCGAGGCAGCGGCGGCCGAGCGCAAGGCCGCACTGGCTGCCTCGACCGGACCCGGTGCCACCGCGGACGGGCACAAGGTGCCGCTGCTGGCCAACGTCGGTGGTCCGTCGGACGTGCCGGCCGCGTTGAACGCCGGGGCCGAGGGTGTCGGTCTCTTCCGTACCGAATTCCTCTTCCTCGACGACAGCAAGAACGCGCCGTCCGAGGAGAAGCAGGTCGACGCCTACCGGCAGGTGCTCGAGGCGTTCCCGGAGGGCCGGGTCGTCGTGCGGGTGCTGGACGCCGGCGCGGACAAGCCGCTGGACTTCCTGACGCCGGGCGACGAGCCGAACCCGGCGCTCGGCGTCCGTGGCCTGCGGACGCTGCTGGACCACCCCGAGATCCTGCGGACGCAGCTGACCGCGCTCGCGAAGGCCGCCGAGGGGCTCCCGGTCTACCTCGAGGTGATGGCCCCGATGGTGGCGGACCGGGCCGACGCCAGGGCATTCGCCGACGCGTGCCGCGAGGCAGGGCTGCACGCGAAGTTCGGCGCGATGGTGGAGATTCCGTCGGCCGCTCTGCGGGCGCGCTCGATTCTGCAGGAGGTGGAGTTCCTGTCGCTGGGGACCAATGACCTCGCGCAGTACACGTTCGCCGCGGACCGCCAGGTGGGTGCGGTGGCGCGTCTTCAGGATCCCTGGCAGCCCGCGCTGCTCGACCTGGTGGCGCTGGCCGCAGAGGCGGCGGCGGCCGAGGGCAAGAGCTGTGGTGTGTGCGGCGAGGCCGCGTCCGACCCGCTGCTGGCCTGTGTGCTGACGGGTCTGGGTGTCACCTCTCTTTCCATGGGTTCGGCGTCCATTCCTTATGTCCGGACGACGCTGGCCAAGTACACGCTGGCTCAGTGTGAGCGGGCCGCGGCGGCGGCTCGGGCTGCGGAGAGCGCCGAGGAGGCGCGGGTCGCGGCCCGGGCGGTGCTGTCCGGGGAGTAGCGGCGGCCTGTCGGCTGCGCTTCTTTCAGGGGCGCTCCGCCTTCGGGTGGGGCGCCCCTGGTGTGCTCGGTTGGTCTGTTCACTGTTCAGTGATGGTGTCCGGAGGGTGTGTCCGCCTCTCCGAGGCCGGGTGGCGCGCAGTAGTCGACGCCGGATTCGGGCGAGATGAGGTCGCCGGATTCGACGTCGGTGCAGTAGGCGTCGAAGACCTCGCCCGCGGTGAGTGGTTCGAGGCCGCCTCGGCGTAGGCGCCAGCCGTAGACGCGGTCTGCGGTGTCGGGGGCGCTGGTGCGCATGACGAGTCCGCCGGGGCTGCGGGTGGCGATACCGAGGGCGAGGACGGTGGTGAATTCGAGGGCTTCCGCCTCGTCCATGTGTGTGACGCTGTCGGAGTCCTTGTCGACGTTGAGGACGGAGACCAGGGTTTCCGGAGTGCCCGAGACGCTGCAGACGAGGTGCCGGTCGCCGGGCGAGGCGGTTTCGAGGATGCGGACGAGGAGATCCGCGGCGTGGGTAAAGGCCGCGCGGCCGATGTCCTCACCGCAGGTGGGGCAGGGGCCGAGGCGGGCAAGAAGGGTGCTCGCGTACTCCCATGTGGCCTGTCGGAGGGCCTCGTCGACGAGGGCGGGCACCAGGTCTGTGAGGGCCTGGCCCTCGTACGGGATGGTGGCGCCCGTCGCCGCCAGTTCTGCCGTGAAGCGTGTTCGGCTGGCGGGACGGTCGGGGTCGAGTCCGGCCTCCGTGCAGAACTCCGTGTACTCCTCGGGGTCGAACAGGGCCAGTGTGGTGTGTGTTCCCTGCGCGGCTCGGATCCTGAGGAGTCCTTCCACCTGCTGGAGGTAGGTGGTGTGGTCGTCGAAGCTGAAACTGCGGTAGCGCCGCATGGCGCGGAAGTCGTGCTCGTCGGTCACCAGGCCGATGGTGCCCGCGATTTCGCGGCGCAGTGCGCGTCGCATGGTCCGGTGGTCGGTGTGCGCCATGTTTTCCCCCTGAGCGCGGTCGATCAGTGCTCACTCACAGTAACCGGCGGCACTGACAACGGGGTCCGTGCGAGGCGGTCGCGGACCAGGCGGCGCTGAACGAGGCACGTCGCGGCGATGGTGGCGCCGAACGTGGTCCAGCCGATGGGGCCGGTGGCGATGGCCGCGGTGACGGCGAGTGGTCCCAGACTGCGCTGTGCGGACTGGGCCAGTCCGTGCACGCCGAGGTAGGCGCCCTGGGCGGTGTCGGGGGCCAGTGCGACGGAGAGCTCCCAGGAAACGGTGGCGTGCAGCATCTCGGCCAGAGTGAAGGCGATGGCCGAAACGGTGAGGAGCAGTGGGGTGGTGGAGGTGCCGCCGTCGGCCGAGAGCGCCATGGTGATGCCGCCGAGGCCGAACGCGGCCGAGAGCGGGATCAGGAGGTTGCGGGCGGCCGCGGTGGTGGTGCCGAGGCGGGCGAGCGGCACCTGGAGGGCCACGACCAGCACGTTGTTGAGGACCAGGAGCAGGGCCGCCAGGCCGTGCGGCGCGTGGCTGGTGTGGGCGATCCACAGGGACAGGCCGATCTTGAAGACGGCGTCGTCGAGGCTGAGGACCGTCTCGGTCGCGACGTAGGCGAGGTAGGCGCGGTCGCGCCAGGGGTTGGCCGGCCTGGTCGTGGGGGCGGTGTCCTTCGATGTGGCGGCGATGCGGGAGGGCGACGGGGGTTCGCCGCAACGCAGGGTGAGGAGCGCGGCCGCGGCGAACGAGAGGGCGTCACCGGCTAGGAGCCAGCGGTATGCCGTGGCGGCGGCGAGCGCGGCCGCGGCGGCGAGGCCGCCCAGGGCCCCCCCCACGTTTGCGTCGGTGGGGGTGTGGGGTTGGGTGCGCACGCGGTCCGGACCGGCGATGCGGGTGGCGTAGAGCTTGGTCAGAACGTTCGCGGCCCGGTCCCCGAGGCTGCCGACGGCCGAGTAGGCGAGGAGCAGGGTGTAGTTGTCGGTGGTCAGCAGGGCGAGGGAGGCGAGGGCGCGCAGGAGTTGGAGCGAGATCAGGACCCGGGTGATCGGGAGCCGGTCCGCGAGGCGTCCGCCCAGGGGTGCTCCGGCGATGCCGACGGCGCCGGCGGCGGCCGCGAGGGTGCCCACTTCGGCCACGGAGAGGCCTGAGACGTAGGTGAAGTACAGGACGGAGACGGATGCCCACAGACCGCTGCCCGTGCGGTCGACGAGTGCGATGGCGAGCATTCTGCGGCCGTCGCGGCCTCCGGGTATGCGTTTCGGCCGTGCGGCGGCGCGGGGCTTCGCGTCCACTGCTCCCCCTTGCTCCAAATTATGTATTGATACATACTCGGTAACGTGGCAACACAATATGTGATCAGTGGTACGACGGCCAAGGGGATTGCCGCGTCCGTAGAACGGGGCGTGGCCGAGGGCGCGTTGGCTCCGGGTGCGGCCCTGCCGCCCGTGCGCCGGCTCGCGGACGAGCTCGCGGTGAGTCCGGGCACGGTCGCCACGGCGTACAAGGACCTGCGGCAGCGGGGCATCGTGGCGACGCGCGGACGCGGCGGAACGGTGGTGACGGAGGCCCCGGCCGTCGCGTCGCGGCGGCCGCCGAGGGTCCCGGAGGGGCTGCGGGACCTCGCCGGCGGTCATCCGGATCCGGAGCTGCTCCCCGGTCTCGTGCCGCCGTCCCGGCTCTCCCCCGGTGCCCGTTCCCATCGGTCCACCCCGCGTCTGGCGCGGTTGGAGGAGGCCGTGCGGGACTGGATCCGGCCGGACGGCGTGCCCGTCGAGCACGTGACCTTCGCGCACGGTGCGCTGGATCTGATCGCCCGGTCGTTGTCGGTGGAGTTGCGGCCCGGGGACGCGGTGGCCATGGAGGACCCCGGGTACCACCACCTGCTGGACCTCGTCACGGCGTTGGGGCTGCGGATCGTCCCGGTGGCGGTGGACGAGGCCGGTGTGCGTCCGGACGCCCTGCGGGCGGCGCTGCGCGCGGGGGCGCGTGCCGTGGTGTGCAGTCCCCGGGCGCAGAATCCGTACGGTGGATGCTTCTCCGCGGCGCGCAGGGACGCGCTCGTCGCCGTGCTCCGGGAGGCGCCCGACGTGCTGGTCGTGGAGAACGACCACGCGTCCTCCGTGGCCGACGCTCCCCTGCACTCGCTGACCGGTGCGGGACTGCCGCGCTGGGTGCACGTACGGACGGTGAGCAAGTTCCTCGGCACGGACCTGCGGTGGGCCGCGGCGGCCTGTGACCCGGTCACGCTCGCCCGGCACGACGGGCGGCTGCTGCTGACGTCCGGCTGGGTCAGCCATCTGCTGCAGGAGACCGTCCTCGGGCTGATGACGGACGACGGCACGCGCGCGGTGGTGGGACGCGCGCGGGAGAGAGACGCCCAGCGCCCCCCG
>NZ_JBHYKH010000542.1:0-5985 GCF_042741275.1 Streptomyces sp. NPDC058964 | reverse complement strand
GGCTCTCAGCATGCTCTAGGAGAGCCTGTCCGGCTGGTCATGTGTGAAGCCAGAGTCGGATCGAGGCAACGGTGACGGTGCCATGGAAGACGTAGGCGCGCTTGTCGAACCTCGTGGCGACCGCCCAGAAGGTCTCGAGGGCGCTGATCGTCCGCTCAACTTCGTGCCTCCTCTTGTAGATCGTCTTGTCGAAGCCAGCGGGTCGGCCGCCCTTGCTCCCGCGGGCTTGGCGGTTGGCCCGCTGGTTCTCCGGCTCGGGATGGTGTGCTTGATCTGGCGTCGGCGCAGACAGCGTCGGTTGTTGGCGGGAGGGAGCACGCCTCGTCGCCGCCGAGATGGTCGGGCCGGGTGCGGGGGCGCCCGCCGCCCAGTCGGCCGACACCGATCCGTTCCCTGACCGGGATGAGTTGCGGGGCGTCGCCCCACTGGCCCGGGGTGATCAGCAGGGCCAGTGGGCGGCGTCCGTCCTCGCCGGCGAGATGGATTTTGCACCGGCGACGGCACGCAGCCGGGAGACGCAAGCGGTGATCTGGCGGTCCCAGTCGCCGAAGAGGTCCCGCGCGGCTGGGTGGAGGAAGAGGTAGCGGACGAGGTTGCGGTGTTTGGCCGGCCAGTCCTCCAGGCCCGCGTACAGGGCGAGGCGGCCGGGGTTCCAGGCCAGCATGTCCATGCTGCGGCTGATGACGTAGGCGGGGTTCGGCCGCAGCGACTCCAGCAGCAGCTTCAGGTGGGGGCGCACGGTGCGACTGGGTGCGGGGGGCGGCTCGGGGGCATAGCGGGCGGCGCGAGCGGCGAGCTCGCGCAGGTGCTGGTGCTCTTGGACAAGGAGTTCACCCGGAACGAGACGCGGGCGACGACAGCCGCGACAAGCCTGCTGCGCAGGGCCGGACGACGGCTACTGCTTTGGGCAAGGCGTTGGCAGGAGGTAGCAGATCCGCTGCGCCGACACCTTGGACGTCTGGCCGCCGACCGTCCGCACCACGAACTTGAAATCCCCCGGATGGTTCGCATACGAGCGATGGTTCACAGCCGGAGCATGTTGCGGGGGGTTTGGATTTTCATAATGATCGAACGTGAGCCTGCCAGCGCTCTGGTAGATTTTGTTGTCTCCCGGCCACTTATTCGGACATGCGGAGGCACTGCTGGCGGGCCGCCAGCACGTGAACGCGCCGTTATGGGGGCGGGCTGACGACTTGTAGGCGACAAAGGGGCCAGGGCAATAGGTCACGCCGTTCCTGGTGGGGCACTTTTGGTTCGCATATTCGTGATACGAATTGAGTACCCAATTCACCTTCCTCGGTGTTGTTGGGCATTCCTTCTTCTGGGGATGGAAGCAGACCCAGAACTGCTCGGGCCGAGGGCGATCCCCGTCCGTCTTATAATTCCAGGATGCCACGTGCGCGATCTTGATGCCCACATGAGATTTCTCATCGAGCAGGAGGGCATTGTGGACCCGGAAATACTTTGGTTCCCCCGGAATCTTGTAAATTACCGCCACGCCCGCCGAAGGATTCGCCTGCGCTGCTGTGGGTGCCAAGTTCGCGGCGTCAGCGGGACGGGTAGCGGCAGGGCTCAGCGACAGGGCGGGTGCCACAGCTGCAGCGGTGAGAAGCATGGTAAGCCGTGCGGTTCGGGCCAGGCGGCCTGCGTGTACGGACATGGGGTGCTCTCCTTCTGATGTCTGGGTTTCGCGCGGACATGGCGGGCTCGGCTATAAACCGAGCTGTAAAGTGTGGTGTCAGGGGCGGCTCACGGGCGTAGCTGGCACTCGAGCGACCCCCATGGCTGCTGTCAAATTGAATGCTCTGAATTCCGTTTTGCTGTTGGTACACACGGCCTCGCACGCGGTGCCCTTCTCGGGTTATCGGGTCCACGTAGTGGGAGTGGCGTCGCCTTCGGTGTTCACGAGAGCGCTGTCCACCACGCAGGGCGGGGCGCCGGGGGCGACGTCGAGATTGATCCAGTCTCCTGGGATCCGGCTGTCATTGATGAACGCGTTCCCCTCGTGGTTTGTCGTTACGCGAAACTCCTTGCCTGCGAAATCTCCATAGCCCACCACCGTAAAACCGAGGGTCTCCGTTTCCACGCACCTGTTGGCGGCACCGGGCATTTGGTACCGGGCCTGGCGGGGCTTGAGGTTGTGCGGCCCGGAGCCCCCCGAAGTGACGAGGGTCTGCTCGGGAACGCTGCTCTCAGCGACTGCTGGCGCGGCAATGAGCACCGAAGAGATGACGACTCCCGTCACCGCCGAAAGACCCCTGATGGGCCACGCAGATCTCTTGGCCCGCCAGCCGAGGTGACATGGTTCGAGTCGGGCATGCTCGCGCTTCTCCTGTGCTGCGGTCTCTAGGCCCGCCTGGCCTACGCATCCCCTTCTTGCTGATCGGTGGTGAAGGTTTGCCACAGCGAACCGGGCCAGTACCTGAAAAACCGAAAGATCAGCTACCTGGGCCAGCAGGTTTACAGCGAACGGGGCGGACCGTCTGCGCTGGCGCACCGACGAAGACGGCGAGCTGCCGCCTTCGTCGGGCGCGATCGTCTCCCCTTACGACGTCACGGCCCGCTATGCCCGCCGCGGGGCAGACCACCCGCTGGAAGGGATACGTCGCGCATCTCACCGAGACCTGCGTCGCAGGTGACGGCACGAACGTGATCACGGATGTGGCCAACAGCGGCCACCACGAGCGACGCCCGAGACCTTCCGGGCGTCCACACCCGTCTCGAGCGCCGCGGGCTGCTGCCCGCAGAGCATCTGGTCGACGGCGGCTACACCTCCCTGGTCTACGTGGAGCAGGCTGCCCGCAAGCACCAGGTCACGGTTACCGGGCCACTGCCGGGCACCCCACCCGCCAGCACCGCCAGAACGAGGGCTTCGGCCGGGACGACTTCCACATCGACTTCGACCGTCGGCAGGTGACCTGCCCTCAGGGCCAGGTCAGCCAGGGCTGGCACGGTCCGTATCCGACCTCCTCGCCGACCACGGCCCCGCTGATCGTGGCGCGGTTCACCAAGGCCCAGTGCCAGCCTTGCCCGGTCCGCACCCGCTGCACCACCTCCGGCGATGGTGCCCGGAACGTGGGCTTTCCCCCGCGAGAACTCCGCGACCTGCAAGTACGGCTCCGCACCGAGCACCAGACACCCGGCTGGAAGGCCCGATACGCGGTTCGCTCCGGAGTAAAGGGCATTGTCACCGAGTTCGCCCATGGACACGGCATGCGTCGCTGCCGCTACCGGGGACAGTCGAAGGCCCACTTACAGCACGTGTTCACCGCCATCGCCGTGAACAGCGAAACGTCTCAGGAGACTGTCGCCGAGAGACACAACACCTCCGTCTTGGCCACCAACGGCCTTCCAGGCCTACCTGGACCAACACGGGATCCCCCGGCTGAAGTCCTGGCGGTCCGCCAGCGACTGCCCTCGCCACTTCCAACATCTCCGACAGAGTCAAGTTAGGGAGACTTCTATGTGATCGGCAGGCTGCTATTCCTGACGCCCGAGCAGCGCGAGATGCTGCGCGAGGTGGGGGTGGGGGTGGGGGTGGCCCCGGGGAGGCCGCGGCCGTCGTGCCGCGCGTGTTCGTGCTGGCCGCCGCTAATACTCCAGCTGTAGATCGCGATCTTCGTAGTGCGCGGTCGGCCGGGCCGTCTCTCGTCCCGGGTTGGTCCGACTGGACGGATCTGACGGTGGGTCGCGCCGGGACGTTCCGGGCGGCGGCAGAGCCTGAGGTTATGAATGCGGCACCTGACCAACCATGAACATCAACCTCAGGAGCCACACGATGCGCCCCATCAGGGCAGCCTGTTACGGCACGGCCACTGCGCTGGTCACCCTTCTCGCCTGCGCCCCTGTCGCGGCCGCCGGGACGGACACCGATTTCGCCCACGCCAAGGGCGGAGACCGAGTCATCACACTCATCGGCCATCTCGCGCAGCAGACGCGCTTCCCCGTCAACCCCGGCGGCAGCCCCGCCCAGGGCGATCGGACCGTCTTCCGCTCGGACCTCTTCGACCAGGTCGGCAACCACGTCGGCGACACCGGCGGCACCTGCACCACCACCCGGGTCGACAACGGCGGAGCGGAGGAGTGCATCGTGAACTACAACCTCCCCGGCGGCCAACTCACCGTGCAGGGGATGGTCTTCGGAATTCTCAACCCGGGCCCTCCCCCTTCGTTCGACAACGCGATCACCGGCGGCACCGGGGTATTCGACCGGGCTCGTGGCTCGGTCCACGCCGACACGATCGGTATGGGCACGAGGCGCTTCACGATCGACCTCGACAGCTGACTGCCCCTGCCCCGCCCGGTGAGAAGGCTGGGCCGTCCACGGCACGGCCCACCGGCTCGCTTGGTCCCCTTGGCGACGCCGCAAATGAAGTCCGGCTTGCCGACGGTAGCGGCTCCGGCGTGCGCGGGCTTGGTGGCGTCGGCGCCAAGTGGACCAGCGCCATCGGTGCGCAAGGTCGTGGACAGGCCAAACGAGTAGGGCGGTGAACAGGCGCTGGATCTCGTTGCAGGTGAACGGGATCATTCCGATCGGACTGGTTCCATCGTCGGGCAGGTCTTGGCCATGGCGTTCGAGGGCGGCAGCGACCGCTAGGAAGGCGTGCGCGAGCAGAGCCAGGGTCACCCAGCGGTGCCAGGAGTTCCAGCGGCGGACCTGCTATTCGTCCAGTCCGGCCAGGGTCTTCGAGCTCTGGAACGTCTCCCCTACCGTCCAGCGGCCTCCGGCGACCACGACCAGGGTGGAGACTGGCACTGTGCTGGCCACACAGCTGCACCTTCCCCTTGATCGTGGACACCTGGAGACTGGGGCATGAGGTTCCAGAGGAAGTAGCACCAGGTGGGGAGGCAAGTGCACGAAGCGGTACACCGCGGAGTTCAAACGGGACGCCATCGCACTCGTCGACTCCACGGGCTGGACAGTCACCGCGGTCGCCCGAGTAATCGGCATCAGCCCGGACTCCTTGCGTGGCTGGTACCGCCAGGCCAAGGCCGACCGGGGCGAGGGCCAGCCAGGGGAGCTCACGGCTGCGGAACGCGTGGAGCTCAAGCGGCTACGCAGGCAGAACGCCGAACAGGCCAAGCCGACTGAAGTGCTGCGAACAGCCGCGGTCTTCTTCTTCGCGAAGGAGAGCGATCGATGAACAACGCGTACGCGTTCATCGAGGCAGAGAAGACCGCCCACGGCGTCGCTTTCCTGTGCAGGCTGCTGAAGGTGGCCCGCTCTTCCTGCTACGCCTGGCTCGCCTCGGCGAAGAGCCGGGCCGCACGGCAGGCCGCCGACGAGGCCCTGGCCCACGAGATCAGCGTCATCCGCGTCGCTTCCCGCAAGACTTACGGTGTCCCGCGCGCGTCCATGCCGAACTGCGGCGCCTGGGCCGATGCGTGAACCGTAAGCGTGTCGCCCGCATCATGCGCGAGCGTGACATCCAGGGCGTCACCCGCCGCAATCAGCGCTCGCTGACGCGGCCGGACAAGACGGCAAGGCCGGCCCCCGACCTGATCGGTCGGCTCCCACGCCGATCAACCGGGAACCAAACCGGTCGGGGACATCACCGACCTGCCTACCGGCGAAAGCGGCTCTGCCTCGCCTGCTGGCTGGACCTGGCCACCCGTGAGGTCGTCGGCTACTCGATGGCCGATCACCATCGCGCCACCCTCGTTGTCGACGCGCTGAAGATGGCCGCCGGCCGGGACCGGCTCCGGCCCGGCCGCATAGGGGTCCTCGCGCGTGTACCGGCTGACGTATTGGCCTCGGGCTTTCACGAGTCGTGCCGTCCACTGTCGAAGGAGGACTTCTCAGGTGAAGCGTACGGGCCTGCATCCGCATGTCCGCGTCCAGGGCGACGGCCATGAGGCACGTCAGTCAGGCCGGTGGATACTGCTGGTCAAAACAGTCCGCAAGACCGGTCTGAATCAGGCGATAATGATCACTAAGGCTTGTCCCGTAACGATCTTGGAGTCGGGAGTGGCATGGGCGGCTGC
>NZ_JBHYKH010000541.1:0-5991 GCF_042741275.1 Streptomyces sp. NPDC058964 | reverse complement strand
ACCCGGGTCGTCGTGTACGAGGCGTTGCGCGGCAAGGGAGCCGCGGCCCTGCTCGTGGGCGCCGCCGAGGACGCCGCCCGGGATCTCGGCGCCACCCGGATCGTCCTCGACACCCGCAGCGACCTGGTGGAGGCCCGCGCGCTGTACGCCCGGCTCGGCTACCGGGAGACGGAGCCGCACAACGACGACAAGTACGCGGAGCACTGGTTCAGCAAGCGGCTCGGCTGAGTTCGGGCTCAGGGGGTCCGGCCCGCCGATCCCGCGTGCGGCTGCTCCCGTTCCGAGCCGCACATCTCGTCGGTCAGTTCCTTCACCAGGCGGTCCAGGTCGGTAGGCCGGTCGGGGCCCCACCAGTCGCCGAGCAGTTCGGCCAGCGACTCCTCACGGGCCCGTGCCAGCCGTTCGGCGACCTCCCGTCCCTGATCGGACAGGCTCAGGTCGAGACCCTCGCGCACGGCGAGCCCGTGCTCCTCGATCTGGCGTTCGGCGTCGAGGATCACGGTCAGCGGGACGTCGGTGCGTTCGGCCAGCACGCCCGGTTCCACCGAGCCGTACTTCCGCATCCGCAGCAGCAGCCAGCTCGCCGCGGGAAGCAGGTCGTACCCGGCCCGCTCGGTGACCTTCCGGTACGCCTCCCGCCGCCCCTCGCGGGTGCCGAGCAGGGACAGCGCCCGGCACACCTCGTCGTAGGAGGACCGCTGGACCGGGTTGGAGGCCAGCGTCTCCGTCCCGTCGGGCGCGGTGACCGAGCCGCGCAGCCTGTCCTCCTTCAGGAACCACGCCAGGACGAAGCCGAGGAGGGCGACCGGGGCGGCGTACAGGAAGACATCGGTGATGGAGACCGCGAACGCGTGCAGGGCGGCCGGCCGCAGCGAGGGCGGCAGGGCGCCGATGCCGCGCGGGTCGGCCTTGAGCGCGTCGGCCGACAGCCCGGCCGGCAGCCGTACGCCCCGGAAGGCGGCGGCCAGCAGCTCGCCGAGGCGGCCGGTGAAGACCGTGCCGAAGATGGCGACGCCGAACGAGGCACCGATCGAGCGGAAGAAGGTCGCGCCCGAGGTGGCGACGCCGAGATCCTCGTACGAGACGGCGTTCTGGACGATGAGGACGAGGACCTGCATGACCAGCCCGAGACCGAGCCCGAAGACGAAGAAGTAGGTGCTCATCTCGGCGGTGGAGCTGTACTCGTCGAGCCGGTGGAGCAGGAGCAGGCCGAGCGTGGTGACGCCGGTGCCGAGGATGGGGAACACCTTCCAGCGGCCGGTGCGGCTGACGATCTGCCCGGAGACGGTCGAGGACAGCAGCAGGCCCACGACCATGGGCAGCATGTACACGCCGGACATGGTCGGCGAGACGCCGTGCACGACCTGGAGGAAGGTCGGCAGATAGGTCATCGCGCCGAACATGGCGAAGCCCACGATGAAGCTGATCACCGCGGCCAGTGAGAAGGTGCGGATGCGGAACAGCTTGAGGGGCAGCACGGGCTCGGCGGCGCGGCGCTCCGTGCCGACGAACACGACGGCGAGCACGACACCGAGGACGACGAGCCCGATGGTCTGCGCCGAGCCCCAGGCCCAGGTGGTGCCGCCGAGCGAGGCGACCAGGACGAGGCAGGTGGCGACCGCGGCGATCAGGAAGGTGCCGAGGTAGTCGATGACGTGCTGGGCGGCCTTGCGCGGGATGTGCAGGCTGGTGGCGATGACGGCGAGGGCGACGATGCCGACGGGCACGTTGACGTAGAAGACCCAGCGCCAGCTCAGATGCTCGGTGAACAGCCCGCCGAGCAGCGGACCGAGCACACTGGACGCCCCGAAGACGGCGCCGAAGAGCCCCTGGTATCGGCCGCGCTCCCGCGGCGGCACGAGGTCGCCGACGATCGCCATCGACAGCACGATCAGCCCGCCGCCGCCGAGCCCCTGCAACGCCCGGAACCCGATCAGCTCGCCCATGTTCTGGGCCATGCCGCACAGCGCGGAGCCGATCAGGAAGATCACTATCGCGATCTGGAACAGCCTCTTGCGTCCGTACTGGTCGCCGAGCTTGCCCCACAGCGGGGTCGCGGCGGTCGAGGCCAGCAGATACGCGGTGACCACCCAGGACAGGTGCTCCAGGCCGCCGAGGTCGCTGACGATGGTCGGCAGGGCGGTCGACACGATGGTCTGGTCGAGGGCGGCCAGCAGGAGACCGAGGAGCAGGGCGCCGATCGAGACGAGGACACTGCCGGGGACCTGGTCCTCGTCCTTCGGATCCCGCGCCGTGACGTGCGTGTCGAGGGTCATGAGACCTCCCGGGGCTCTCGTGGCTCCCTCCATCGTGATCGGTGTCACCCGATATGGCCCGTTGAGCCGCACGCGAATGTGAGGGAGCTCTGCATAGTGTCGGGAGTTCGTGAGGGGAGGGGACGAACGCGTGACTGAACCGAAGAACCACCAGTGCCCGGGATGTGGGACACCGAGAGGGACGGACAACACCCCGTCGTGCGACTGCACACAGCGGGCGTCCGACGCCCTGCGCGACGCGCGGACCGCGCAGGCGGCCGCCGCGGAGGACTTCGATCCGCTGCGCATACGGCCGTACGTCGAGCTGGCGGGGGCGACGGGGAAGGCGGCGGGGCAGGGACCGGACCCGGACCCGGCCCCGGACGAGGGCGTCACCCAGCCGATACCGGCCGCCGAGGTCACGATGCCGCTGCGCCCGGTGAGCGGGCCCAGCACCACGGACCTGCGGATGTTCGAACCGGGGCGGGCCGAGGCGGCCGAGGAGGACCGGGCGCCGCGCAGGTCCCGCCGCGCCCTCCTGCTCAGTGTCTCCGGAGCGGCCCTCGCCGTTGTCGCGGCGGCGGGTTTCGCGAGCGGGCTGTTCTCGTACGAGGCACCGGCCCGGGACAGGGCGGCGGCGCGGGAGGTACGGGAGAGCGTGCCCGAGGAGACGGCCGGCACGTCTTCGGAGCCGGCGTCCACGGCCGCCGCGCCGGGACACCCGACCTCGTCGCCGTCCTCGCCGTCGCTTTCGGCCCCGAGGCCCACCAGCGCGAGCCCCTCGCCCACCGCCTCGTCCTCGCGGTCCGGCACGACCCCGTCCCCGCGCCCGTCCCGCTCGGCCACGCCGACCCAGACGGCCACGGCCACCGGGGCGGAGGACCTCCCGCGGCCGACGTCGCCACCGGTGCTGCGGCGCGGCGACCACGGCCCGGAGGTCACCGAACTGCAGCTCCGTCTGACCCAGTTGAACCTCTACGTCGGCGAGGCGAGCGGCATCTACAACCGCCAGGTCGAGGACGCCGTGAGCACCTACCAACTGGCCCGGGGCATCCGCTCCGACGAGCCGGGGGTGTACGGGGCGGCGACGCGGGCACGCCTGGAATCGGAGACGTCGCAACCGTGACGCGGGGCTGACGGCCAGGGCGGCCGGTCGCGTTCCGGGGCGGGCGCCCCTGCCCGTGCGGACTCAGCCGACGTACAGCCGGATCGTCCCGTCGGCCGCGGGCTCGGCCTTCACCCGGGTCAGGTCCTGCACGGTCACGTCCGGTCCGTGGAAGCCGGCCCGGGGGCCGACGCCCACGACGCGCATTCCGGCCGCGCGGCCCGCCGCGATCCCCGCGCCGGAGTCCTCGAAGACGACGCAGTCGGCGGGGTCGACGCCCAGTTCCGCGGCCCCCTTCAGGAAGCCCTCGGGGTCGGGCTTGCTCGCGCCGACCGACTCGGCGGTGACGCGCACGTCCGGGAGGTCCAGGCCCGCCGCGGCCATCCGGGCCGTCGACAGCGCCACGTCGGCGGAGGTCACCAGGGCGTGCGGAAGGCCGCGCAGGGAGGCCAGGAACTCCGGCGCGCCGGGGACCGCGACGACGCCCTCCATGTCCGCGGTCTCCTCCGCGAGCATGCGCGCGTTGTCGGCGAGGTTCTGCTCGACGGGCCGGTCCGGCAGCAGGACCGCCATGGAGGCGTGCCCCTGGCGGCCGTGCACGACCTTCATCACCTCGTCCGGGTCCAGCCCGTGCCGCCCCGCCCAGCGCCGCCAGATGCGCTCGACCACGGCGTCCGAGTCGACGAGGGTGCCGTCCATGTCGAGAAGGAGGGCACGGGCGGTGAGGACGGTGGGCGTGGCAGGGGTCCGGGCGGTGGCCGTCATCCGCAGCTCCAAAGCTGGACGGAGGGACAAGGCGGCCCCGCCCGCCGGTCAGGGAAAACGGGCGGGGGCCACTTTGTTTCTCTACGGTACAAAACCAGGGCGGGTTTCCGCCACCGCCCCCGGAAAGCGTTCACCGGACGTTCAGCCCGGTCCGGCTCAGCCCGCCGCGGCCTCCCACAGGCTCCCTACGCCGAGCGCCAGCATCAGCAGCGCCGCGATCCGGGTGATGAGCCGCAGCGGCACCTTTCTCATCAGCGCCTTTCCGCCGACGATGCCGAGACCGGCCACCGCCCACAGCCCCAGCACCGCGCCGAGGCCGACGGAGACCGGGGCGTCGTAACGGGCGGCGAGGTTCGCGGTCATGATCTGCGTGAGGTCACCGAACTCGGCGACGAGGATGAGCATGAAGCCCGTACCGGCGACCCTCCAGAAGGACTGGTCGGCGGGCTTCCTGATCTCCTCCTCGCCGTCGTCCTTCTTCAGCAGCAGCATCGCCGCGCCACCGAGGAAGAGGACGCCCGTCAGCGCGTGCACGATCTGCTGGGGCAGCAGCGTCAGCGCGCTGCCGGCCGCGACCGCGAGCACCACGTGCAGCAGGAAGGCGGCGGCGACGCCCGCGAAGACGTACGAGGCGCGGTAGCGGGTGCCCAGGACGAGGCCGGCGAGCGCGGTCTTGTCCGGCAGTTCGGCGAGGAAGACGACGCCGAAGACGAGCGCCGTCACGGTGATGCTGATCAAGATCCCTCAATCGGTCGGGGGCCGCCCCACCGAGAGTGCTGTACGTCACACGGAGACACCTCGGCATGGCAGCACACACGGCACCCGTGCCGTGGGGCACGGGCGTGCACTGCTTGCCGAAGGTCTCGCTGGCCGGCCTCGTGACCGAGGTCCGGCTCCGGGCGCCGGCTCAGGCTGGCTGAGCAGTATGTCGACGGTCCGGCGAGGAGCTACTCCCCTTCTGCGCCACCCATGGTAAACGACCGAAAGTTCGACCGTAAACCTTGTCGTGTCATGAACACGTCACTAACTTCTTACCGCACACACACCAACCGGCAACGCGGAGCCGGGAGCATTCCCTCGCTCGTGCTCCAACACCCCCACCCCGCAAGGGAGTTCGCATGCCGAAGTTCTACGCGCGTCGACGGGCCAGCATACTCGCGGCGCTCACCGGTCTCATAGCCTCCGCCGCACTGTTCAACTCCCCGAGCGCCTCCGCCGCCCTCCCCACACCGGTCAGCGCCGCCACCGCCCGCAGCTACCTCTCCCAGCTCACCGTGGCCACCGAGAACCGCACCGGCTACAACCGCGACCTGTTCCCGACCTGGATCACCATCAGCGGCACCTGCAACACCCGTGAGTACGTCCTCAAGCGGGACGGTACGAACGTGGTCACCAACTCCGCCTGCACCGCCACCAGCGGCAGCTGGTACTCCCCCTACGACGGTGCCACCTGGACCTCCGCCTCCGATCTCGACATCGACCACCTGGTCCCGCTCGCCGAGGCCTGGGACTCCGGCGCCGGCGCGTGGACCACCGCCCAGCGCCAGGCCTTCGCCAACGACGTCACCCGGCCCCAGCTGCTCGCCGTCACGGACAACGTGAACCAGGCGAAGGGCGACCAGGACCCGGCCACCTGGATGCCGTCGCGCACCGCCTACCGCTGCACGTACGTCCGTGCCTGGGTCCAGGTGAAGTACTACTACGACCTCTCGGTCGACTCCGCCGAGAAGTCGGCGCTGCAGGGCCACCTCGCGAACTGCTGACCCACCGTCCACCGTGTGTTCGGCGCGGAATCTCCCCGCCGGGGCGGCGGGGGGGCGCTCGCGCCACGGGCCGCGGGCTGGGGGAAGCCACTCCGCGCGAGAG
>NZ_JBHYKH010000540.1:0-5993 GCF_042741275.1 Streptomyces sp. NPDC058964 | reverse complement strand
CGCCAACATGGCGTCGATGTGCGGGAACTGGTCCAGGGCGACCACCGCGTTCGGTTCGGTCATCAGGGAAGACCGGATCCAGTTCGCCCCCTGCTCCAGGCGTTCGCGGCTTCCCGTCGGCAGGATCGCGAAGCCGCCTGCCCCGGCCGCGGAGACGACCTTGGCCATGCTCAGTGAGAAGGCATGGGCATCGGCCTGCCTACCGACGGGCATGCCCTCGGTATACGCGCCGAGGGCGGGCGCCGAGTCCGCGAGCAGCGGGACCCCGGCATCGCCGCAGAGCTTGGTCAGGGCTGGGTAGTCGGCGGGATGGCCGAGTGCGTCTACGCTCACCACCAAGTCGACGCGGCGTGTCCGGAGAACTTCCGCGAGGCGCTGCGGGTCGAGAGTCCATGTATGCGGGTCGACGTCACAGAAAACCAGATCGTAGTCCAGCTGACGCAGGAACTCGCCGGTGGCGGCGAAGGTGAACGAGGGCAGCACGGCCGTGCGGCGTCGGTACGAGCGTCCGCGGCCAGGGGACAGCGCGAGCGCGGCGAGCCGCAGAGCCGCCGTCCCGGACACGGTGAGGACGACCTCATGGCTTTCGTCGACCTTTGAAAGCGACCTGAGTTCCTGTTCGAGCAACGTGGTCCATCGATGGCCGCATTTCACGAGCCCCGATTCGAGAACCTCCAGCAGTCGGTGCACCAGGGTTTCGGGGTCGACGGGACGCGGTGGCTGCACAAGTCGCAGCGGTGGGTCGAACGGGGCGTGTCCAGGTACCTCGGGGGTGCTGCCAGGTGTCCCGGTCACCAGAGTGCCTCCATGTCTGCGGCTTCCCGAAGAGCCCGTTCCGCCTGATCGTGCAGACCGAGCTGCCGACAGGCCATGGCGTAGGCGACCAATGAGTAGTGAAGCTGACGATCGTCACCCTCCAACGAGTGCCGGCGCCGGATGCACAGGGCCTGTTCGTGGGCATGCACGGCCTTGGCCGTCTCACCCTGGAAGCGGTAGGCGACGCCGAGATTGTCCCAGGTCTTCGCTGTCTCCACGGCGTCGTCGGGAAGGTGCCGCCGCTTGATGTCGAGCGCCTGACGGAAGTGGTCGACTGCCTCGTCGATGGCACCCATGTGTCGCAGGGCTCGCCCCAAGTTGTCGTGCGTACCGGCGAGTTCATAATCTCCGGGCGGATAGGCAAGGCTCTCGATCTCCAGCGCTCTGCGGTGATGCTCGATGGCGCCCGGCACATCGCCGAGTCGGCGCAGCATGTTGCCGAGCGCCCCGTGAGTGGAGGCGAGCAGCCGGTGCTCGCTGCCGCCGCCGTATGCGGCTTCGAAGATCCCGAGTGCCTCCTCCTGGTGGAGGTAGGCCGCGGCATAGCGGTGCAGATGGCGCAGGGTCACGCCGATGTTGATGAGGGTGCCGGCCACTTCCGGGTGCTGCTCGCCGAGGAAGCGGCGCTCGATGTCTAGCGCCCGCTCGAAGTACGGCAGAGATTCCGCGGCGCGCCCCTGACCACGTAAGGTCAGACCCAGATTGTTGTAGAGACTGCCGAAGTCGGGGTGGTCGTCCGGCAGGACCTGCTTGAACCGGAGCAGCGCCTCACCCAGAGCGCGTTCCGCCTCCCGGTACTCGCCCCGGCTGGTGTGGGCGATGCCCAGGTTGTTGGTGGTGATGGCGACGTCCAGCCGCCGGTCGCCGGGTAGGGCGTTCTCCTGCGTCAGAGCCTGCTCGAAGAAGTCAAGGGAATCGGGCAGCCGCAACTGCATCCGGATGACCCCTAGATTGTTGAGGATCTTCGAGCGTGTAGCGCGCACCTCCAGCCTGTCGCCGCCCTCGGCCAGTGCCAGCCCCTCGCGCAGCGCCCGCTCCGCGCCGTGGAGATCCCCCAGCTCCCGCAGGGCGCATCCGAGGTTGTTGTACGAGGCGGCCAGCTCCCCGACCGCGGCCTGCACAGTCGTGCGGATGTCCAGGGCGCGTTCTTGAAGACGGCGACTACGCTCCAGGTGACCTTGGTTCAGTCTGGACAGGCCCAGGTTCGAGAGAGCGGCGGCGTAATCGGCGCCCTGGCCGAAGAGTGAGCGCAGCATGGCAGCAGCTCGCCGGAAGATGGCCGCGCTCGAAGCGTAGGCGCCCCGCCCGAAGAGATAGATGCCGCAGCGGTTGAGCAGTTCGACCTGATGAGGTCCTGGCCGGGTACCGGACAACCGTGCCCCGCCCACGCTCAGGGCGTGTTCGAGGAGATCGGCGCAGCGCGGCCAGGATTCCGGGTTCGCCGGGTCTGCGGGGAAAATGGCAAGCAGAAAGGTCACGGCGATGTCGTGCCAGTCCACACCGCCCGCGTCCGGCTCTTGGGTCCGCACATAGTGCTGCACCAGGCGGTGTAGCTCGAACCGGCCCTCGATCTCGTCCGCAAGCCCGGTCGAGACGATGTGTCGGACGAGTTCACCGACCCGCCCGCTGTCGCGCAGCGCGGTGCGTAGGCCTTCGGGAAGCACGGTCCGGCCGGCGAGATCCGTGAGCAGCCTCAGGTCGAAGGGGCCAGGTCCGAGGTAGGAGCACAGCCTCAGCAGATCAAGCGCATCGGAGGAGATCGCGCTCAGCCGGTCGACGGCTATGGCGTACGAGGCCGCCTCACTGTGGCCCGCATGCCGACGGCGCAGCTCGGCGAGGAGCCGACGGGGCGAAGTGCCCCTGGCCAGTTCCTCGCGCGCCGGTATCAGCTGCTGAGGCAGGCAGTCCAGCTCGCGACAGAGGACCTCGATCGCCTCGTCGACCCATACGGCCCCTGCTCCTGGAGCATCTCCCCCCGGCCGGCGGTCCGCCGTGCTGTCCTGGTCCTGCCACTCGTCCTTGGCGCACAGCAGAGTGATTGCGTCGGGCACGGCCAACGGAGGCACCGTCACAGTCGTGTACTGCCCTGCGATCTCGTCCTGCGAGAGCCTCGTGGTCAGCAGCACACGTCCTGATCCCCCGGCGGGGATGAGGTGTTGGATCGACTCGATGCTCTCGACGTTGTCGAAGACAAGCATCCAGTCCTCCATCGCCTCAAGCCGAGCCCGTACCGCCTGACAGGTGCGGGCGATGTCGTTGATGACCGCCAGGCCCAGCTGCGAAGCGAGGCCCGCGTACGCCTGCTCCGCACCCGAGACGTGTTCTGCGGGAACCCACCAGCGCACGCTGTCGTCGCCCTGCCGGCTGCGGAGGACGAACTCCCGGGCGAGGCGGGTCTTTCCCACCCCCATCGCACCACGCAGGACCAGGATGGAAGGAGCGTGCGAGGCGGGCGCGAGCGCGGCGCCGATCTCGTCGAGCAGCGCCTCCCTGCCGATGATGGGCCTCGGTTCGGCGGCTACGTTGTCGGCTGTGCTGCTGTCCAGGCCCGGAACCCCGGCGGGCGGGGTCAGGCGGCGCAAGAGCCTGACCAACCCGGACTCGGTCCGACCGGAGGCGGACTCGCCCTCGTGATACACGACCGGTGTCACGGCCGTCCCAGCGGTCTCCGCACGTGCCTGGTCACCCACGTGTTCCGGACACAGCCAGTAGTGCCGACCCACCATGCCTGGCGCGCCCTCGAGCAGCCAGTCGCGGACCACCCGCAAAGCCGGGTCAGCCCCCGAGCCGATGAAGACGAGCGACCGGTCACCGACGATCAGCCGGCGCAAGGTCTCGGCTGCCTTGCCCAGAAGACGTTCGGGCTCTTGGACCCCGAACAGCACCGAACTCGGGCTGTCCCAACGCCCGTAGAGATGTATCAGCGCCGTGTCCTCGGACTCCATGGCATGACGTACGAGATAGGGATCCCGCCAGGTGACGGCGGGACCGTGCAGCCCCAGTGCCCGCTCGACGAGATCGTCTTGGGCGACGCTCAGGATGGGGATGCGCAAGTCCTGCAGCGCTGTGGCGGGCTCGGCATGTGCGAGAGGCAGTGCGCCGAGCGTCGCCCGCAGACAGGTGCCGTAGGCGTCGCCGTCGCGGCCGCCGAGCTGGTCTGTCAGGCGTTCGGTGACGAGTCTGTACGCGCTGAGTTCGCCTTCGGCGCCCCAGCGCAGAGCAGCCCGTGCGTGTTCGGCCCAGCTTCCGGGCAGTTCGGCGACGTGCTCCTCACACCAGTCCACGAGCGACCTGAGCAGATCTGGCCAGGCCGCCTCGGGGCAGCCACCGCTCAGGGCGTGCGAGGCGTCGCTGTCGATGATCACGACGGCGGTCCGGGTGGCGATCGCCTGCCGGAGCGCCTCAAGGGAGTCAACCCCAGCTGTGTCAGGCATGACCACCTCCCCCCTTCATTGTCGCAATCCAGGCCGGACTTTGACGGCGGATCAGGGATATCGACATGGGTCTTGGAGAGGTCCGGTTACCATGCCGTGCATGGACGGAGTTGATGCAGCATCGTTCCCTGCACGGGCGATCACGTCCAATGACGGGCATGTTGTGGTGGTACGACCCTTGACCAGGGCGGACGCCGAGGGTTTCGGTGAGTTCCTGGAAGGGCTGTCCGCACAGACGCGCAAGCGCTACAAGCCCCACCCCCTGACCCGCGCGTACGCAAAGGAGGTCTGCTCGGGACTCGACGAGGAGACACGCTCCCTGCGCATCGTCCTGGCTGAGGACGTTGACGGACAAGTCGTCGGGGATATCGTCGGATACATGCTGGTCCAGTTTGAGATCCCGCAGGATGAAAAGGGCCGCTATACGGACCAGGGCATCGTCCTCGACGACGACAAGGACTGCAGGATCGCCCCGGCTGTGGCTGATCATCTGCAGAACCGGGGGCTTGGCACCATCCTGCTGAAGGACACCCTCGCCTTCCTGCGCAGCAGCGGTCGCCGCATCGTCGTGCTGTTCGGTGGCACTCAGGCAAGCAATGCGCGGGCCATCAGGGCTTACGAGAAGGCCGGATTCGCAGCCGCCGGCGCATTCCGCACCGGTCTGATCGACAACGTGGACATGTGGCTCTCCCTGGACACGTGGACTCCGGACGGCGATGCCCGGCCGTGAGGCTCAGGTCGTGGGACGCCTACGGCGAAGCAGACGCCCACGAAGAAGACGACGGACGGGCCGTCGGCCGCGCAGCACGTAGAAGAGGGAGGACAAGGGACGCCGGGATGACTGCCGCTTCGGCTGGGTGATGGCGGCTTCTGCGGCAGCGTACCGGTAGCCGAGGACACATGGGCAAGTCGAACAGGCGCCGGGTACCGCGCACGACGCCTTCACCGGGCTTGCAGTGTCTGAGCGCGTCGGCCAGGCGGAACTACTGGCCGGAATGCAGCGGGGTGCGGAAGGTCACCGACATGCGTCGTCCGCGCGGGACACTCCTGGCCATCGGGCGACCTTCGCGGAACGCCTTTCGATCATTGTGTGTCACCTATGGAGAGGCGCCCCTGGCACTGGGCCCGCCACCCTACGGTGCGGCCACGAGGGCGGGTCCGGAACGGGCGGCCCGCCGCAGCCGACAACCAGAGGGGAAACCGATGACGAGTGTGGAAGTGTCGCTGAAGGAGACGATGACGGGAGTCGATGGGGCACTGGGGGCGGCGGTCGTCGACTACAGCAGCGGCATGGCTCGCGGCACCCTGGGCGGGGGCAAGGGGTTGGACCTGACGGTCGCCGCGGCCGGGAACACGGATGTCATCCGCTCCTGGTGATCTCCGAGGAGGTCACCGGCCGCGACGCGGCAACCAGGCGTCTCCGGCGCCGCTCGGCGAACTTACCCACCGGCAAGTCCCTCGCGTCCTGGCGGCCCGAGGACTCCACCATCCCCGAACCCACGCAGAACTCCCTGATCACCCTGGAGTGGATCGGCCGCGCGGAGAACCTGGTGATCGCCGGCCCGTCCGGCGGCACAGAGAAGTCGCACTTCACCGAGGGTCTGGCCCAGGCCACGATCGAGAAGGACCTGCGGGTCGCCCGGTTCACCCTGGAGACCCTCGCCCCCGCGATCGGCACGTCGAAAACCCACGCCACCACCCCCCCCCCCCGCCCCCCGAAAAACCCGGCCCCACAGAAAATGT
>NZ_JBHYKH010000539.1:0-5997 GCF_042741275.1 Streptomyces sp. NPDC058964 | reverse complement strand
GGCACGGTCCGCGAGCGGGTAGAAACGGCCCGCGGCGTCACGGGCCTCGATGACACCGTCCGTGTACAGCAGCAGGGTGTCACCGGGCTCGAAGGAGAACGCGTCCAGCGTGTAGTCCGCGGGCTCCGTCTCGTGCACCCCCAGCGGGGGCGCCGGATGCAGACTCGGGATCGTGACCGCGTGACCCGGGCTGAGCAGCAGCGGTGGGGGGTGGCCGCAACTGGTCAGCCGGGTGACGGGGTCCGCGTCGGGGATCTCGACCAGCAGAGCGGTGGCGAAGCGCTCGCCGGCCTCCTCGGGCGACTCGAAGTCGGCCGAGTAGCGGGTGACGCTCTGCTCCAGGGTGGCGGCCAGGTCCGGCAGGGAGGTGTGCCGGTGGGCGCCCTCGCGGAAGGCGCCGAGCAGCAGCGCGGCCTCGCCGATGGCGGACAGTCCCTTGCCGCGCACATCACCGATCAGGACCCGTACCGCGTTGTCGACCCTCGTGGTCGCGTACAGGTCGCCGCCGATCTGGGCCTCTTCCTCGGCGGCCAGGTACAAGGAGGCGATCCGCAGGGGGCCGATCTGCTCCGGCAACGGCCACATCAGGACGTGCTGGGCGGCCTCGGCCACCGACCGGACCTGGGCCAGCTGGGCCTGGTGCCGCTCGCGGATAGCGCAGTAGGCGACGATCAGCACCGAGAGCACGGCCAGGGTGACGAGCTGGACGATGTGGTTCGTGGTGCCCAAGCCGCCGTGGAACACACCGATCACGGCCTGCGCCAGCACCGCCAGCGAACCGACCAGTCCCGTCGCCCACGGCCCGGCGAACGACGGGGTGAGTGCCGGCGCGATGACCAGCGTGGGCCCCAGATGGATGTTCTCGGGCGAGCGGATGTCCACGACCGTGATCACCACGATGAGCGCGATCGGCAACAGCAGCAGTGCGTGACTCGATTGCCAGGACTGCCGCAGATCCGAGAGGCCCCGCCGGAATCCCACGTCTCAAGCGTGCCCCACCCTCGCCTGACCGGCCATCGCGGCCGTCTCGCCCGTATGGACGCCGTCGGCGTGCTCCGGCGTCCCTCCGCTGACGGAATGGGGTGATCAGGCATGCACCCTGCCGGAGGCCCCATGAGTGATGCGCACGAGCCGCCCGGATCGGCTCCGAGTCCGGGCCGGGGCGGCGCCGAGGCAGCCCCCGGAGACGAGCGGGCGGCGAGGGGATCCACGGTCGGCAGGCTCGCCCGCAAGATCGCCTCGGCCGTACTCATCGTGCTCACCTGCATCCTGGTGCCGGTCGCCCTGCTGACGACCTGGGTGCACGACATCGTGCTCGACACCGACCGGTACGTCGCCACCGTCGCGCCCCTCGCCGAAGAACCCGCCGTCCAGGACGCGGCCGTCCACCGGATCACGGACGCCGTGGCCGTCCACGTCGACGGACAGCAGGCGGCCGACGACATCGCCACCTGGCTGGAGTCCCAGGGCCTGCCGCCCCGGGCCGCCGACGCGCTCAAGGGACTGGGCCCGCAACTGAACGCCGCGGTCGACCAGGCCGTGACCAAGGCCGCCACCAAGGTGGTGCAGAGCAATGTGTTCGACAAGGTGTGGACGGACGCCAACCGGGCCGCCCACAACGCCGTCGTGCACGCGCTCACCGGCAAGGGGCGGGGCGCGGTCGGCGTCTCCGACGGCACCGTCACCCTCGACGTGGGCGCGGCGGTCGAGCAGGTCAAGAACCAGCTCGTCGACGCGGGACTGTCACCCGCGAAGCTCATCCCCACGGTCGACAAGCAGATGGTGCTCTTCCAGTCCGAGGATCTCGCCAAGGCCCGCAAGGGCGCCCGCCTGCTGGACGCGCTCGGCAACTGGCTCCCGGTGATCGTCGTGCTCATCGGAGCCGGCGGCGTGTTCCTGGCCCGCGGGCGGCGGCGCGCCCTGGCCCGTACCGCCCTGGGCGCGGCCTTCGCCTGCCTGGTCGTGGCCATCGGGCTGGTCGTCGCCCGCCACTACTACCTGGACCACCTCTCGCCCCAGGTGCAGTCGAAGGCGGCCGCGTCCGCGATCTTCGACACTCTGGTGCGCTTCCTGCGCGCCAGCCTGCGCACGGCGATCGTCCTGGGTGTCGTCATCGCGCTCGGCGCCTACTTCATCGGCCCGGGACGGCTGCCCACGGCCGTCCGCGGCAGATCCGAGCTGGCCGCCGACGCCACGGCCCGGTGGGCCGCGGGCCACCAGATCCGCACGGGCCGGGCGGGTACGTGGGCGCAGCAGTACCGCCACGCCGTCACCCTCGCCGTGCTGCTGATCACCGCGCTCGTCTTCGCCCTGTGGAACCATCCGACGGTGCTGACGGTGCTGCTCCTGGTGCTCGTCCTGCTCGCCGTCCTCGCGGTGCTCGCCCTGCTGGCCGCGAGCGGCCGGGCCGCACCCGGCGAGCGGCCCGCCGCGCCGGGCCCGCGGGGTGACGCGGAGGGCTGATCCGATCAGCCGGTGCCCGGTGACGAGGGGAAGGTCTGCTCGGTCCAGATCGTCTTGCCCCCGGTCGAGTACCGGGTGCCCCATGCCTCGGCCAGCTGTGCGGCGATGAACAGACCCCGGCCGCCCTCGTCGACGGTGCGGGCGTGGCGCAGATGCGGCGCGGCGGATCCGCCGTCGCGGACCTCACAGGTCAGGCTGCGGTCGTAGATCAGACGGAGCTGCAGCGGCGGGTCCGCGTACCGGATGGCGTTCGTCACGAGCTCGCTCACGATGAGCTCCGTGTTGAACGCGGTCTCCTCGTCCACCCCCCAGGCCGTGAGCTGGGCGCGCACGCGGCGCCGGGCGAGGGCCACCGAGGCGGGATCGGAATCGAGGCGCCAGGTGGCGACCCGGTCGGAGGGGAGGGTGCGCACCCGTGCGACGATCACCGCGGCTTCCCCGGCCCACAAGCCGGGCGGGAGCGAGTACACGATCGCGTCGCAGAGGTCCTGGAGCGGGCGGTCGCGGTAGTCCGGTGCCGACCGCAGAGGCCCCGGGGACTCCGCGAGGTACGCGGTGAGCAGCGGATCGCTGGTGAAGATCAGGACACTGCCCTCGGGCACCTCGAACTCGACGGACGCGAACGGCGTGTCCTCGTCCGTGCCCAGACGCGGCCCGGACGGCGGATCGGGGACGGTGACGGTGCTGTCGGGCCGTACGACAAGGGCGGACGGCCGGCCCGCTCCGGCCATCACGCAGTTGCCGGTCAGCGGGTCGTGGATGGCGTACACGCAGTCGGCGGTCAGCGTCTCGCGGCGCAGCGGGTCGCCCAGGGGGAGGTTCGCCCGTTCCGCGGCCAGATGGGTCGTCGTGTCGTGCAGCCGGGCGAGCAGCTCGTCCGGCGCGATGTCGAAGGCGGCGAGGGATCGGATGACCGTGCGCAGCTGTCCCATGGTCGCCGCCGCGTTGAGACCGTGCCCGGACACGCTTCCCACGATGAGCGCGGTGCGGGCGCCGGACAGGGCGATGGTGTCGTACCAGGCCCCGGGATCGGCGCCGGTGACGGACAGGTACGAGGTCTCGAGGGACGCGTGGCTCTCGGGGACACGCGGCAGCAGCTGGCGCTGGATCGTGGCGGCGACGGCGTGTTCCCGGGTGAAGCGCCGTGCGTTGTCGATGCACAGGGCCGTGTGCGCGGCCAGCTCCACGGCGAGTTCGCGGTCGCCCTCGTCGAAGGGGGGCGTCCGTCCCGTGCGGTAGAGGCTCACGAGGCCGACGGCCCTGTCGCGCAGGGCCAGGGGGGCGGTGAGGAGACTGTGGGCCCGCGACGAGCGGATCGCCTCCGCGCGCGGGGGATCGACGCGGAACCACGGGGCGTCGGGCTCGAGTTGGACCACCCGGGGCTGCAGGTCGGCCAGAGCCTGGGTGTAGGGGGTGGGGGCCGGAAGGCTCCGTACGTCACCGACCGGGTGCGCTTGCGCCGACCGGGCGTTCACGCTGCGGAACGCCGTGCGCATCAGCGGCGTCTCCTGGGGCAGCGGGGCGATCGGCGGCTCGTCGCCGCGGATCACGTCGTCCACCACTTCCACGATGGCGACGTCGGCGAACGTGGGCACCAGGGCGTCGACGAGTTCCTGACCCGTCACTGCAGGGTCCAGGGTCCGTCCCACGTTCCGGCGGACCTTGTCGAGGACCTCGGCCCGGGCCCGGGCCGACTCGCGCTCGGTGACGTCGACCGAGGTGACGGCCAGGCCGAGCACCGTGCCGTACGGGTCCTGCAGGCGCAGCGCGGTCATCTCGAAGTGGCGTACCCGCATCGGGTCCGCCTTGATGCGCACCCGGACGATCTGCTCACGCAGCGGGATCCCGGTCTCCAGCACGGTGCGGAGCGCTGCCTCGACGCCCCGTTCCTCGAAGCCCTCGCCCCTCAACCGGTCGTAGACTTCGCTGACCGGCCGGCCGATCACGTCGTCCAGCGACACGATCTGCATGACCGGTGTGGCGGTGTTGACCCGGACGAAGCGCAGATCGGCGTCGAGCAGATGGAGTCCGACCGGTGACTGGGTGAACAAGGCCTCCAGCATCGAGGCGGTTCTCTCGTCCACCTGTTCGCCCGGACCGCCGTGCACCACGGAGACCACCTCCCAGGCTCCCGCGCACCTCCCAGCGTGCCTTGCCCTCGGGGCCGTCGCATTCGGGGCTCGGCGGCGCTGGTGGGGCGCGGTACCCGAGTGGGCGCCGGACGACCGTCCGGTGCCCGCGTTCCGCCGTATCACCTGTCCCGGGTGAGGCCGGGCGGCGCGTCGCGGCGGAGGATCGCGGTGAAGCACACAGTTCGCCTGCGCCACACGCCCACCCGCGGGGAGAGCAGCTCATGCGGTACGAGATCCGCATCGACGGACACCTGTCGGAGACGCTCGCCGATGCCTTTCCCGAGCTCGACCACGTGGTCGTGTCCGATCAGACTCTGCTGTTCGGCCCGGTCGTGGACGAGGCGCACCTCTACGGGTTGCTGGCCCGCTGCCAGTCGCTGGGGCTGCACGTCCTGGAGATGCGCCAGTTGCCCGAGTGAGCGGGCGGTGTCTCCGCGCGTCTCACCCGCCGCGGGTGAGCCGGGCAGGGACGCGGTGGCGGACGCTGGGACCGGAGCGGTCCCTGCACACCGTGACGTCGGGGGCCCGTACCCGACCCGCCCCCCATCAGGCGAGGAGGAGCCATGACCGTACCGCCTCGTTCGGGACCGGGTGCCGGGCCGGAGCCGGCCCCCGACGGCACGGCTCTTGGGCCGGAGGGGGACCCTCTGGACGTCGTGGCCGCCGTCGGCGCGTCGTGGCTGTGGGCGCTGGGCACGGCGCTCGTCACCCTGATCCCGGGCATCCTGATCCTGGTCTGGCCCGACGAGACGCTGCACGTGCTGGCGGTCGTCATCGGCCTGTACCTGCTGCTGGGAGGGGTGTTCCGGTTCGTCTCGGCGTTCGCCCGGGATGCGCACGGCGAGCGGCTCGCCCGCGTCCTGCTCGCGATGCTGTTCGTCGTGGCCGGCGTGCTGTGCCTGCGCCACCCCCTCCAGACCATCGCCGCGCTCTCCCTGATCGTCGGCGTGACCTGGCTGGTGTCCGGGATCCTGACCCTCTACACCGCCATCGCCTTCAAGGACCTCGCGCACCGGGGCGTCGTCTTCGGCGCGGGCGCGCTCGGCGTCGCCGCGGGGATCGTGGTCCTCGCCCTGCCCACCGAGTCCGCGGTCGCCCTCACCCGGCTCCTCGGACTGTGGCTGGTGCTGCTCGGACTGGTGGAGCTGGCGGTGGCCTTCGCCCTGCGGTCCGCGATCCGCAGAACGCGGGGCTGATCACCCCCGTCGGGTGAGGCGCCGTGACCGCCGCGGCGGTCACGCTGTTGGTGGGCCGGACCGCCGGCGGGGCGTCCCCCCGGACGGAGGAGGACACAAGTGGCCGCGTACACCTACCTCGCGTACGACTATCCGCTGCTGAGCGCCTTCTGGACGATGCTCTGGTTCTTCCTGTGGATCATGTGGTTCGTCCTGCTCTTCAAGAT
>NZ_JBHYKH010000538.1:0-6011 GCF_042741275.1 Streptomyces sp. NPDC058964 | reverse complement strand
GCCCCGGCACCGGCCCCTGCCCGACCCCGAGCGGCCCCCCTCTGACCCACCCCCGGGGCAGCGGGGTTCGTCATGTCCGGGTTCGTCATGTCCGGGTTCGTCGTCGCCCCGCCACGACTGTCACAGGACTGCAACAGGCCCCGGCCGCCCCGATCTTTCCGCCGTACCCGCCCATCGAACCCGTCGACCCAACAGCGAGGAGGCTCCGTCCGGAGCCGCGACGAGGAAATCGGGGACGAACATGAGCGGCATCTCACGCAGGCGGCTGCTGACCGCGGGGGCGACGGCGGGCGCCCTGGGCACCCTCTCGGCCTGCGGGGCCGGGGGCCTGTCCGCCGGCGGTGACGGCTCCGGGGACGGCCGTGGGGGCGCCGGGAGCACCGAGCGGGCCCGGCCCGTGAAGCTCATCGGCGACGGCTCCACCGCGGACACCGGCGCTCAGCCCAAGCAGCCGAAGGCCACGCGGCTGAAGGCCGGGCAGCGGCCGCCGCAGTTCGTGGTGTTCTCCTGGGACGGCGCCGGCGAGCTGAGCAACCGGCTCTTCACCCGGTTCCGCAAGGTCGCCGCGGACCACGGCGCCTCGATGACCTTCTTCCTCAGCGGCATCTACACGCTGCCCGAGGCCAGGAAGAACCTGTACCGTCCGCCGCAGCACCCCGTCGGCGCGTCGGCGATCGGCTACCTCGCCGACCGGCACATCCATGCCACGCTCCAGCAGATCCGCGCGGCCTGGCTGGAGGGCCACGAGATCGGCACCCACTTCAACGGCCACTTCTGCGGCGCGGACGGCGTGCGCAACTGGTCGTCCGCCGAATGGCGCAGCGAGATCGAGCAGGCGGTCTCCTTCGTCACGCGGTGGAAGACCAACACCGGTTTCACCGACCTCGAACCGCTGCCGTTCGACTATCGCAAGGAGCTGATCGGCGGCCGCACCCCGTGCCTGGAGGGCCAGTCCGCGCTGCTGCCCACGGCGGCCGCGCTCGGCTGGAAGTACGACGCCAGCTCCCCCGGCGGACTCCAGATCTGGCCGGGCAAGGTCCAGGGCGGCCGGATCTGGGACTTCCCGCTGCAGTCCATACCGTTCTCCGGACACTCCTTCCAGGTGCTGTCGATGGACTACAACATGATGTTCAACCAGTCCGCCGGCAACCCGGTCGGCGACCGCACCCAGTACGACGCGTGGCGCGCCCAGGCCCGTGACACCTACCTGGCCGGATTCCGTCGCGCGTACACCACCAACCGTGCGCCGTTCTTCATCGGCAACCACTTCGAACGCTGGAACGGCGGCATCTACATGGACGCCGTCGAGGAGGCCATCGGCCGTATGGCGGAGCACGACGACGTGCGCTTCGTCTCCTTCAGACAGCTGGTGGCGTGGCTGGAGGCGCAGGACCCGGCGGTGCTGCGCACGTTGCGCACGCTCTCCCCCGGGCAGGCCCCCACGGGCGGCTGGGAGGAATTCCTCGGAGCGGCGGGGACCCGGTCCTCGTAGTCGTCCCGCGGCCGTCTGATTTCATGGGCGGGCACCACATGATCCGTTCCCGGAGGTCCGAGCCCTGAACGCCGCGCTAGCCGAGGCCCTGTCCGTCGTACTCCTGGTCGCCGTGCTGGCCGGAGCCGTCGTGCGGCCCTTCGGTTGGCCGGAGGCGGTGACCGCCGTACCCGCCGCCGGGATCGTGATCGCCACCGGCGCGATCTCCCTGGACCACGCCAGGGAGGAGGCCGCGCGGCTGGGGCCGGTGATCGGGTTCCTCGCGGCGGTGCTGGTGCTCGCCCACTTCTGCGACGTGGAGGGACTCTTCCGGGCCTGCGGGGCGTGGATGGCGCGGTGGGCGGCGGGCCGGCCGGTGCGGCTGCTGACCGCGGTGTTCGCGCTGGCCTCGGCGATCACCGCGGTGCTGAGCCTGGACGCCACGATCGTGCTGCTGACTCCGGTGGTGTTCGCCACCGCCGCGCGGACGGGCGTACGGCCCAAGCCGCATGTGTACGCCTGCACCCATCTGTCGAACACGGCGTCCCTGCTGCTGCCCGTGTCCAACCTGACCAACCTGCTGGCGTTCGCGGCGAGCGGGCTGAGCTTCACCCGGTTCGCGGCGCTGATGGGCCTGCCGTGGCTGGTCGCGATCGGCGCGGAGTACGCGGTCTTCCGCCGGTTCTTCGCCCGCGACCTGTCGGCGGCTGCGCCCTCCCCGGGGGACGGCGAGCCGCCCGAGCTGCCGCTGTTCGCGCTGGTGACCGTGGCCTGCACCCTGGCGGGGTTCGTGGTGACCTCGGCGTTCGGCGTCGAACCGGCGTGGGCCGCGCTGGCGGGGGCGCTCGTGCTCGCCGGGCGCGCCCTGGTACGGCGCAAGGCGGGGCCGATGACGGTCGTGCGGGCGGCGGCACCGGCCTTCCTCGCGTTCGTCCTGGCGCTCGGCATCGTCGTCCGGGCGGTGGTCGACAACGGTCTGGCCGACGCGCTCGGCCACGTCCTGCCCGCCGGCACCGGCCTGCCCGCGCTGCTCGGCATCGCCGCGCTCGCGGCCGTACTGGCCAATCTCATCAACAACCTGCCGGCGGTGCTGGTCCTGCTGCCGCTGGCCGCGCCGGCCGGGCCCGGGGCCGTCCTGGCCGTGCTGCTCGGCGTCAACATCGGGCCGAACCTCACCTATGCCGGGTCACTGGCGACCCTGCTGTGGCGGCGGATCGTCCATCAGCACGAACACGGTGTGGACCTCAAGGAGTTCACCCGGCTGGGTCTGCTCACCGTGCCGGCCGCCCTGGTCCCGGCGGTGGTGGCACTGTGGGTATCGCTTCAGGTTGTGTGAGGACCGAGGTTCATGAGGGCCTGGGTTCAGTGAGGACCGAGGTTCAGTGAGAGCTGAGGGAGGCCGGCCGCATGCGTGTGATCGTCTGGCTCGTCGAGGGCACCTGGCCCGCCTGTGTGGACGCCGTGCGTGCCCACGCTCCGGCGGCGGACGACGTGGTGCTCCTGCACATCAGTGAGGCGGCCGTGCCGGGGCTGGGGCACGGCGCGTTCGCCGGGCTGCTCGGCCGGGGACACCCCGAGCGCGACCCGGGTGACCGGATGGAGGACCTCGGCGGCGTGTCGGCCGCGGGGCTCCTGGACGCGGCCGCCGAGCGGCTGGGACGGCCGTGTTCCCCGCTGGATCGGGCCGGGCGTGCCGAGCGGGAGGTGGTGGCCGTGGCGGAGGGCGCCGACCTGCTGGTGCTGGCCCGCGACGGCGACCGTTCGCGGCTCGGTCCGCACAGCCTGGGCCCGGCCGCGCGCTTCGTCGTCGACCACGCGCCCTGCCCGGTGCTGCTGGTGTGGCCCGAACCGGCTCCCGGCCTCGCCACGCTGCCTCCCCCGCCGTCGCACCACCACTGAGCCGGCGGGGTTCCCTCAGCGGCCGCGGTGGCCGCCGCCCGAGCCGTAGGACCCGCCGGACCCGTAGTTCCAGTCGCCGTTCCGGCCGTCCCACGAGCAGTAGTACGGATACGCCGAGCAGGCGTCGGCCGTGCCGGAGGCAGTCGGACGCGGGGCCGGCGGGGTGGGCGCCGGGGTCGGAGTCCTCGCCGCCTTGGGGGTGGCCCCGGCCCTGGGAGGCGCCGACTGAGCGCGGTCGGCGTCCCAGTTGACCACCTCCATCTGGAGGTCGGGATTGGAGGTGTCGATCACCCAGTGCTGGGTCTTGGTGTTCGCGCGGGTCTTGAGGACGAGGGCGCCCGCGCCGTCGGTGGCGGCGGGGCTCAGGGCCAGGTCCTGGTTCCAGCGGGGTACCAGGGCGCCCTGGAGGGTGAAGTCGTAGCGGACGTTCTTACCGGCGGAGCGGGACGTGCCCGCGCACGGGGCGAGCCGGACCGAGTAGCCGAGGTGGGAGTCCAGGCACAGGTCGGGGGTTGCGGCGTTGCGCAGCAGTCCGTCGCTCTCGTACGTCCACCGCTGGCTCGCGGCCGAGGAGCACTTGGCAAGCTCGGTCTCCGCGCCCTCGACGGCCTTCTTGCCGACGACGCCGACGCACAGCCCGGATCCGGCGTTGCGCAGCCGCCCGGCCAGGGTGCCCTGCCCCTGGGCGGTCTCGCCCGTCCCGATCCAGGACGGTCCCGACGCCGAGGGACCGGAGCCGGGTGTCCTGGACGACCCGGCGCCCGCGGCCGGGGCGGAGCCGTCGCCGGAGGAGAGGACGGACCACACGACCAGCGGCAGGACCACGAGTCCGCTCACCGTCGCCACGGCCACGGCGAGGTTGCGCCGGCGGGCGCGCCGGGCCGCCCGCTGCGCGGACCGGCGGGAACGGGTGCCGTCCGCGGGCGCCGGACGGGGAGCGCCGGTGCGGGATCCGGGCGCCGGGCGGCGGGCGCCGTCACGCGTGGACGGGCCGGAGGCAGTGGCGGCAGCGGCCTCGCCCGGGACGGGAGCCGCGGCGGTGAACGATTCGCCGCCGGCCGGTGCCGGGGCGGGCGCCTGCGGGGGCTCCTGCTCGGCGGTTTCCCCGGTCAGTCCCGCCCGGGACTCCACGTAGGCCTGTGCGCCCCAGCCGAGGACGGCCTCGGCCAGGGCGGCGCCGATGAATCCGTTGAACTGGGCGAGCTGGTCGGCGGTGTGGCGGCAGTGCGTACAGCGGTTCAGGTGTGCCTGGAGGTCCGGGTCGACGGCGAGGTCGCCGCGCCGGGAGGTCACGTCCAGCATCCGGACGTAGCGCAGGCACTCGTCCTCGGCGGCGAGTTCGCGGTGGACCTGCAGGCACTCCTCGCGCAGCCGCTCGCGGGCCCGCCGGAGTTCGGCCCGCGCGCCCTCCTCGTCCAGGCCGAGCAGTCCGGCCGGTATCGAGAGCGGTTCGGACTCGACCTCGGTGTGCCACAGCACGGCGCGGGAGGACTGGGGCAGGCGCTGGAACGCGCGGGACAGCAGTCGCCGGTCGGAGGGCGGCAACAACAGGGCGCCCGGACGTTCCCCGGCGGCGACGGCGCCGGACAGGAGGGCGGGGTGCAGTTGTTCCTGGCGGCCGTCGCCGGCCCACTCCGCCGCGATGCGCCGCACGGTGACCAGCAGATGGGACCGCCACGCGGAGGTCGGGCCCGCCTGCCGGAGCGACTCGCCGAAGAGCCTCGTGAACGCCGCGGTGGTGAGCATCCCGGCCGCGCGGGGTCCGTCGGTGCACAGCCGGGCGTAGGCGAAGGCCGCTTCCCAGTGCCGGTCGAGGAGTTCGCCCACCGGGTGGAGTGCGGGCGTGCTCCCCGTCCACTGCTTCAGCTCGGCGCTCAGCTGCTCGTCCGTGACGCCGAACGGCCGGCCGTGGCCCGGCGAATTCGACGGACGCGCGTCATTCACGGCTGCATTCCTCCCAGACGCAACACGGGATTAAGTCCATACCAATGGGCATGCGGCCGGGCCGAACCTGTCCCGAACAAGGTTCGGCATCCCGAGCGTCCGCCTTCGGCAGCTCTTTTGAAGCGTGGGGGGCGTACGGGAAAAGCCTGGCGCGCAGCGGGAAATGCAATGGCCCGCGCAGCGCCAGCGCACACTTTCGCACAGGCCAGCTTGTCTGAACAAGAGATCCTGAGGTTTTGCCATTGTTCCGCCGCCCAGGTGAATTGACGAATTGTCAACAGGGCCGGGCGATAGGTTGTCGCCATGGCGAAACGCCTGGTGATTACGGTGCCGATACGCGCCCGGCGGCAGTCCGAACCGTTCACGGAACACCCGGTTGAAGGGCCACGGGCTGTGGAAATCCGGATGCGGCGGCCTCCCGTTCCGGTCAGCGAGCGCACGGTGCGGGCGGCCCCGGGGCCGGCGGCGGTCATCTGCTCGGCCCGGCGCACCCGCGCGTCGGCGCCCGGCGGCGCGGGCTCACGCCCACCGGCCGACGCGAGCAGCGCGGCCTCCTCCAGCGAGCGCGGCGCCGGCTTTCGCGCCGCGCCCCCCCAGGGCGCGGGGGCGGGGGGGGGGGGCCCCGGGGGGTGCGCCCCCCGGGACCCCCCATCCCGGGGGCCTGTGCGCGGTCAGGGGGGGGGGGGGGTGGGCGCGC
>NZ_JBHYKH010000537.1:3714-6016 GCF_042741275.1 Streptomyces sp. NPDC058964 | reverse complement strand
CCCCGCCCGGCCCAGCAGCACGGCCGCCTCGGGGGAGCGGGCGATACGCGGCAGATGCTCGTCCTTGACCTGGGGCACCAGCACCGGGCGGCCGGTCCGTACGCATTCGGTGACCAGGCGGTCGGGGGCGTACGTGGCGAGCTCTCCGGCCGGGTCGGCGGCCCGGACCACTTCCTCGCCGTGCTCCGCCCGTACGGCCAGGGCGCGCATCACCGCGGGCTCGGTCGGGCCGAGCGTGCTGCGGCGGCCGTCCACCACCGCGTCGAGCAGGTCGACGGCGGCGATGTCGGCGAGCTCGGGCACGGCGACATCGGCCAGCTCGCGGGCGGTGCGGTCCAGGTCCAGCGTGGTGCCGATGCGGGCGGAGGCGTCCGCGATGACCGCGAGGCGGCGGCGCGCGGTCTCGGCCTCGATCCCCGCCCGGTACTGCTCCGTGACGTCCACCATCGACGCCGCGACACCGAGCACCCTGCCGACGGCGTCCTCCAGCCGGTACATCGACACCGTCCAGGCGTGGTCCTCGTCCGGGTCCGCGGGGGTCCTGCCGATGGTGGACTTGTCGACGAGCGGGACACCGGTCTCCAGGACCCGGCGCGCGGAACCCTCCAGGGTCTCGGCGTCCACCAGCGGGAGCACCTCGCGGACCGTCCGTCCCACATGCTCCTCGGCGGGGACACCGTTTATCTTCGCCAGCGCCGGATTGACCGAGACGTACCGCAGCTCGGTGTCCAGCACGGCCAGCCCGATCGGGGACTGCTGCACGATCCGTTCCGACAGCGCCACGTCCTGCTCCAGCCGGAGCACCGTGGACTGGTCGGCGGCGAGTCCCAGCGCGTACACATCCCCCTGGTCGTCCAGCAGGCGCATGTTGCGGAACTCCACCAGACGGGTGCCGCCGTCCTTGACCCGGATGGGGAAGGCGCCGGCCCAGCTCTGCCCGGTCCGCATCACGTCGGCGAACAGCTTGCCCACCAGCTGGATGTGCTGCTCGTGCACCATCAGCCGGGCGGCGAACTCGCCCAGCGCCTCCTGGGCCGAGTACCCGAACAGCTCCTCCGCCTGGGGGCTCCACAGCACGATGCGGCCCTCGGAGTCCAGCACCACGGAGGCCACGCCCAGCACGTCGAGCAGCCCGCTCGGCCGTGCCGGCCCTTCACCCCCGGCCACGGGAGCCTCGGCTGCACTCATCGCACGCACCGCCTTCGACCGACCGCACGGCAGGCCGTCCCCCGTGCCGACTCCCCTTGTTCTACCGCGCTCACACCGAATCTCCGACGCCGCCTACGACTGTCTCCACCATCCCTCAACAAGCCGGTGGTCGTACGGCGAAGCCACCATGCCGGGGCCACGCGGGGTATGACCCTCACCACTGCCGTCCCGCGGTACGAATTCACCCTCCCTTCCCCTCTTAGCTTGTACATGACTAGACGGCGGGTCCAGACTGTCGGCCGAACGCGCGTCCCCACCCCCCAACCGAGGAGTCGGCCCCATGCACGCGTCCGCCCGGCAACGTTGTCATGCGCTCCTGACCGGCCTCGTCACCCTCGCCCTCGCCTGCGTCGCGTCCCTCGCCGCGCCCGCTGCGCCCGCCTCCGCCGCCGACACCTGGACCGAGGCCGGCTCGGACCGCGCCGACCCGCTCACCGAGAGCCAGGGTCTGACGTCGGTCGAGGTGCCGGCCGGCAGTCCCAACCGGTACACCGGCGTGGCCACGATCCCGGCCGGCGTCTCCAGCCGCGGCTGGAACCACGTCGGCGACCCCGACGCCTCGTACGACGGCTACTACGTGGAGCCGTACCAGCGGGACTCCGGCAGCACGAAGATGTTCCGGGTGCAGGCGCCGGGCGGCGCCTGGTCGGAGTACGTCCACACGCTCGGCGCCGGGGAGGCGCTCAACAACTCCTGGGTGGCCGTCTCGCCGGGCGGCCAGTGGATGCTGGCGGGCGAGTACGGCACGATGAGCCGGCTCCTGGTCTTCCCGACCCCGGGCGTGAACCCGGGCACCTCGCCCTCGGCCGACCTGCCGCAGGTCTCCGCCGTCAACCTCGACCACGCCGTGCGTGACGTGCAGGGCTGCGACTTCTCCGGCCCGACGACCCTGCTGTGCTCCTCCGACGACCCGGCGGGCACCCTCTTCGGCATCACCAAGCCGCTCCTGCAGATCGATCTGTCCGCCGGGCCGAACGGCGCGGCGGACGTGTCCGGCCATGTCACGGCGCTGCGGCCTCGGCCGCAGCGCATCTCCAGCTCCGGCACCGTCGAGTCCGAGGGCCACGACTACCACCCTCGAAACCGCACCCGG
>NZ_JBHYKH010000537.1:3326-3704 GCF_042741275.1 Streptomyces sp. NPDC058964 | reverse complement strand
GGGGTGTGTTTTTTTTTATAACCCCCCCCCCCCGGGGGGGCCCCCCCCCCCCCCCCCCCCAGCTCCTGCTCCGGCACCTTCGAGGCCGAGGGCATCGACTACGACCGTCGAACCGGCACGCTGCGCGTGATCGTGGTGTCGCCGGGCTTCTGCGTGCTCACGGACAGCAAGACGTACCGGTTCACGCGCGGCTGAGTCCTCGCCGGGGTGCCGTGACGGGTGGTGCGTGCCCGGAAGGTGGTGGTTCTCTGGGGTTGTGGCGCGGTTGGCGGGGAACCCGCGGTACCCCCCGTCGCCCGGATAGTATCGGTCAAGGTGGCCCCGGATGGAAATGACAACGAGTACGAGTCCGTAGAGATAAACCGATTCAGGAAGGAA
>NZ_JBHYKH010000537.1:0-3316 GCF_042741275.1 Streptomyces sp. NPDC058964 | reverse complement strand
GTCTCCTGCCGGGGGTGTGTTGCTGGTTGGGGGGAGAGGGTTTGTGTGTGTTACTGTGTGTGGTGGGCGGGGTGGGCGGGAACCCCCCGGACCCGCCCCGTCGCCATGAGAGGAGCGATCACGATGGCCCCTGAGCGAATGCACGACGAGTCCGTCTCCGTCGAGATCAGCGGATGCAGCAAGGAAGACGCCCGGATCGTGTTCGACGTGCTGTGCACGTGCTTCGAGTCCGACCGGTGCGCCGAGGACGTGCCACGGCAGCTCCACGAGACGCGGCCGATGGTCTGGCTCGGTACGTTCGAGGTGACGGACGCGCACGAGTGCACGACCCCGGCGCGGCTCACGTCCACCGTCGAGGCCGACGCGCACGGCGGGTACTGGGCGATCGACCGGCTCCGCACGACCCTGGACTCCCTCTTCACGGTGCGCAACCTCTCCTCGGCCTCCGGCGACCAGGAGAAGGAGCTGCACGTCCTGCTCGAAAGCAGGTGACCCCGGCCCGGTCGCACCGCGCCTGTTGCCGCGGAGTGGCCGGGCTCACCTCCCTCCGTTTATGCAACTAGTTGCAAAAGGTGTCGGCCGTCCTCTACAACAGAGGGCGACGACACCGCGCACGGAGGGCCAGATGAGCCGTTACCCGCACCTGCTGAACCCCCTCGACCTGGGCTTCACCACACTGCCCAACCGCGTGCTCATGGGCTCCATGCACGTCGGCCTGGAGGAGGCCGAGCGGGGGTTCGAGCGGATGGCGGCGTTCTACGCCGCCCGTGCGCGCGGGGGAGTCGGGCTGATCGTCACCGGCGGCATCGCGCCGAACGACGAGGGGCGGCCGTACGAGGGCGGAGCCAAGCTCACCACCGAGGCGGAGGCCGAACAGCACACCCAGATCACCGCCGCGGTGCACCGCGAGGGTGGCAGGATCGCGATGCAGATCCTGCACTTCGGGCGGTACGCCTACCACCAGGACCTGGTCGCGCCGAGCCCCGTCCAGGCGCCCATCAGCCCCTTCCCGCCGCGCGAGCTCACCGACGCCGACGTCGAGCGGACGATCGACGACTACGCCCGCGCCGCCCGACTCGCCCGGCAGGCCGGCTACGACGGCGTCGAGATCATGGGCTCCGAGGGCTATCTGATCAACGAGTTCATCGCCGCGCAGACCAACCACCGCACGGACCGCTGGGGCGGCTCGTACGAGAACCGGATGCGGTTCCCGGTGGAGATCGTCCGGCGCGTTCGCGAGGCGGTCGGCGAGGACTTCATCATCATCTACCGGCTGTCCATGCTGGACCTGGTCCCCGGCGGCTCCTCCCTTGACGAGGTGATCACGCTCGCCAGGGCCGTCGAGGCCGCCGGAGCCACGATCATCAACACCGGTATCGGCTGGCACGAGGCCCGGATCCCCACCATCGCCACCTCCGTCCCGCGCGGCGCCTACACCTGGGTCACCAAGAAGCTCATGGGCGAGGTGTCCGTGCCGCTGGTGACCACCAACCGCATCAACACCCCCGAACTCGCCGAGGAACTCCTCGCGGACGGCTGCGCGGACATGGTGTCCATGGCCCGCCCGATGCTGGCCGACCCCGACTTCGTCAACAAGGCGGCCGAGGGCCGGTCCGAGGCCATCAACACCTGCATCGGCTGCAACCAGGCCTGCCTCGACCACACCTTCAGCGGAAAGATCACCTCCTGCCTGGTCAACCCGCGCGCCTGTCACGAGACCGAGCTGGTCCTCTCGCCCACCCGGCTGCGCAAGCGCGTCGCCGTCGTCGGCGCGGGCCCGGCCGGCCTGGCCTGTGCGGTGAACGCGGCCGAACGCGGCCACGAGGTGACGCTGTTCGACGCCGCGAGCGAGATCGGCGGGCAGCTCAACGTGGCCCGCAAGGTCCCCGGCAAGCAGGAGTTCGACGAGACGCTGCGCTACTTCCGCCACCAGCTGGACCGGCACGGCGTGGACGTCCGGCTCGGCACCTGGGTCTCGGCCGAGGACCTCTCCGGCTACGACGAGGTCGTCGTCGCCACCGGCGTCACCCCGCGCACCCCCGACATCCCCGGTGTCGACCACCCCAGCGTCGTCGGCTACCTCGACGTGCTGCGCGGCGGCGCGCCCGTCGGCGACCGGGTCGCGATCCTCGGCGCCGGCGGCATCGGCTTCGACGTCGCCGAGTACCTCACCGACGGCGGTGACAAGGCGAGCGAGGACCCGGCGACGTACTTCCGCAACTGGGGCGTCGACACGGACTACCGGGCGCCCGGCGGCCTGGCCGCTCCGCAGCGGCCCGCCGCGCCGCGCACCGTCCACCTCCTGCAGCGCAAGACCACCAAGGTCGGCGCCGGCCTCGGCAAGACCACCGGCTGGATCCACCGCACCGAGCTCAAGCACCGCGGCGTCACCATGGTGCCGGGCGTGCGCTACGACCGGATCGACGACGCGGGGCTGCACGTCACCGTGGGCGACGAGAGCACGGTCCTGGAGGTCGACACCATCGTCCTGTGCACCGGCCAGGAGCCGCGCCGCGACCTTTACGAGACGCTCGTCGCAGCCGGGCGCAGCGTGCACCTCATCGGCGGCGCCGACGTGGCGGCCGAGCTGGACGCCAAGCGCGCCATCAAGCAGGGCACGGAGCTGGCGGCGGCGCTGTAGGAACATCGGGACACCGGGTCCCGCGTCCCTAGGATGAGGCCATGTCACTCCCGCACGCGATCCTCACCGCCCTGGTCGAAAAGCCGTCGTCGGGGCTGGAGCTGACCCGCCGGTTCGACCGGTCGATCGGCTACTTCTGGTCGGCCACGCACCAGCAGATCTATCGCGAGCTGGGGAAGCTGGAGGCCGAGGGGTACATCCGCACCCTGCCGGCCGAGCAGCCGGCCCGTGGGCAGAAGAAGCGCTACGAAGTCCTGCCCGCGGGCCGTGCCGAACTGGCCCGCTGGACCGCCGCGTCCCAGGACCCGAAACCGCAGCGCGACGTCCTGCTGCTGCGGCTGCGCGCCGCGGCGGTCGTCGGCACGGCGGGTCTCGAGTCCGACCTGCGGCGCCATCTCGACCTGCACCGGCACCAGTTGGCCGAGTACGAGGAGATCGAGCGGCGGGACTTCCCGCCGGGCAGGGACAGTGCGCAGGACCGGCTGCGCCACCTCGTCCTGCGGGCGGGCATCGATCTGGAGACCTTCTGGACGCAGTGGCTCACCCATGCGCTGAAGGAGTTCGGTGAACTGCCGCCGAAGGACGGGGCGGGGGGGGGGGGGGGGGCGCCCCCCCCCCCCCCCCCCCCCCCCCCGCGGGCGGGGGGCGCGCGGGGCCCCGGACCCCCCGCCCCGC
>NZ_JBHYKH010000536.1:0-6030 GCF_042741275.1 Streptomyces sp. NPDC058964 | reverse complement strand
GTCCCGCCGTCCCCGATCCTCTCGGCGCCGCACGAGCAGAGCGCGACGCCGGCCCCGCGCCGCCCGCTGCACCTGGGTCCGCCGATCCCCGACGCCTCCGCGAGCCCGGTCCGCTCCCTGGCCGACCGCGGCCCCGCGGGCGCGCCGGTACGGCAGTCCGGGCCGCCGACCACCGGCCCCGAGTACCTCGACGTCCAGGCCCTGCGCGACCTGGCCCCGCAGAGCGCGGCGCCCTGGGGAGCGGTGCAGACGTCCGTGGCTCCGGTGGCAGAGGTGGGCGCACAGGACCCGGCCGCGGAAGCGGAAACTGTTGCTCCGCTTGCGGAGCCGGCCGCCGGTCAGGCTGCGGGTCAGACCGACGCGGCCCAGACCGACGCGGCCCAGGCCGCCGTGGCCCGGCTCGCCACGGAGGCCGCCGCCGTGGGCGGCACCGTGGAGCCGGTTCCGGCCCAGGGCCTCGCGGCCGCCGCCGCTCCGGCCCCTGCGGCGGAGCCCGTCCCGGGCGCCGAGCGGGAGGTTCCGCAGATGGTGCACGGGCACGACGGTGTGCAGACCGCGCACGGTCACGACGGGGTGTACGCCGCGCGGACCGGCCACGCGACCGGCGCCGCCCAGGGTCCGGTGGCCGGGCCGGGTGCCGAGGGTGTCCAGGGCCCGGAGACCGCACGGCCGGCGGTGGGTGTCCGGCCTTCTTCCCCCGTCCCCGCGTCCGCCGGGACGGGGGCGCCGCAGGGCGTCCAGGAGGCCGTGGCCGTGCCGCAGCCCGAGGCCGCGCAGGTCCCCGAGACACCGCAGGAGCCGCAGGTCGCGCCCGTTGCTCAGGATGCCGAAGCCGCTCCGGAGCAGGTCCCGTCCGCCGCTCAGGGTGCCGAAGCCCCTCCGGAGCAGGTCGCGCCCGTGGCTCAGGCACAGACGGCCGACGCCGGTGTCCCGCAGGATGCCGCGCAGCCCGTGGACGTCCAGGGTGTCGTCGCCGAGGCCGCCGGCGCCGGTCCGGTCCAGCAGCGGGCCAAAACCGTCGCCGCCGACCCGGCGGCCGGGCCGGTACCGGCTCCCGAGCCCGTCGCCGCCGCGCAGGCGCCGGTGGCCGAGGCTTCCGCGCCCGACGTGGACGGCGTGCAGACCGCGACGCCGGCCGACGGCACCCCCGTGCCCGTCGTCCCCCCGACCGTGGCGGCGGAGCCGGCCGCGCAGGCCGAGGTCCCGCGGCCCGGACATCCCGGAGCCGAGGAGACCCCGCAGGCCGCCCCCGCCACGACGCAGCCGCCGCAGGCCGGGGAGGCGCACCTCGTGGCCGAGCCCGGCCAGGAGCCGCAGGCCGTCGTGGCCGAACCGCATGCCGCCGTACTGCCGGCCGATGCCCTGCGCTCCGCCGAAGCGGCGGTCCCCGTAGCTGCCCCCGTAGTCGTACAGCCCCAGGAGACCGCGGGTCCCGCGGCCGGTGCCGTGCGGCCGGAGTCCGAAGCCGTCGAGCCGCAGGCCCAGCCGCAGCCGCCCGCGCCCGGCGTGGAGCCGCAGGCCGTACCGGCCGCGGCCGCCGCTCAGCCGGAGGCGCCGACGGTTGCCCCCGCGGCCGCCGAGGCAGGGCCGCAGGCAGCCGGGGACCAGAGCGCTCCCGGGACCCCGGAGGCCGACACTCCCGGCGACCCGGCCCTCCTCCAGGGTGCCGTCCCCCTGCAGCCGCACCCGGACCAGCCTCTGGGCCAGTTCGTCCCGGTCGAGGGCACTGTGCCGACCACCCCGCACCTGGCCCCGACCCCGCCGCACCCGCTGGTCCTGCCCACGCAGGAGCCGCCCGCAGCGGCGGCCCCGGACGAGCAGGTCGCCACGGTCCCCGCACCCCGCGAGGCCGAATCTGCTCCCGTGCCGACCGCGCCGGACGAGGAGCACAACCCCGAAGTCGCACAGCAGGCGGAGGATCTGGAGACCAGGGCCGCCGACCAGGAAGAGAGCACGGCCGCAGTGGCAGAAGTACGGCAGTCCACCGGCCCGGCCGCGCCCGGTTACGACGACGCCGAGCGCGAGGCCGTCCTCCGGGTCATGCGTGAGCGCCGCGACATCCGCAACGGCTTCCGCGGCGACCCGATCCCGCACGAGGTGCTGCTGCGCGTGCTGGAGGCCGCGCACACCGCGCCGTCCGTCGGGCACTCGCAGCCCTGGGACTTCGTCGTCATCCGGTCCGCCGAGACCCGCCGCACGATGCACGAACTGGCCATGCGCCAGCGCGATGCCTACGCCAAGTCGCTGCCCAAGGGCCGGGCGAAGCAGTTCAAGGAACTGAAGATCGAGGCGATCCTCGACACCCCGGTGAACATCGTCGTCACCGCGGACCCCACCCGCGGCGGCCGCCACACCCTGGGTCGTCACACACAGCCGCAGATGGCGCCGTACTCCGCGGCGCTCGCGGTGGAGAACCTCTGGCTCGCCGCCCGCGCCGAGGGCCTCGGCGTCGGCTGGGTCAGCTTCTTCGACGAGCGCGAGATGGTCCGCGCCCTCGGCCTGCCCGAGCACCTGGAGGTCATCGCCTACCTCTGCGTCGGATACGTCGACGAGTTCCCGGACGAGCCCGAACTGATGCAGGCCGGCTGGTCCAAGCGCCGCCCGCTGTCGTGGGTCGTGCACGAGGAGACGTACGGCCGTCGCGCGCTGCCCGGCGAGGACCCGCACGACCTGCTCGCCGAGACCGTGGCCGGAATCCGCCCGCTGGACGCCAAGGCGCTCGGCGAGGCCTGGGAGCGGCAGAAGCGCATGACCAAGCCGGCCGGCGCGCTCGGCATGCTGGAGATCATCTCCGCGCAGCTGTCCGGGCTGTCCCGGCAGTGCCCGCCGCCGATCCCGGAGCCCGCCGCCGTCGCGATCTTCGCCGGCGACCACGGAGTGCACGCCCAGGGCGTCACCCCCTGGCCGCAGGAGGTCACCGCCCAGATGGTGGCCAACTTCCTCGGCGGGGGAGCGGTGTGCAACGCCTTCGCCAACCAGGTGGGCGCGGAGGTCTGCGTGATCGACGTGGGCGTCGTCGCCGACCTGCCCGCCACGCCCGGTCTGCTCCCCCGCAAGATCCGTCCGGGCACGTCCGACATGACCACCGGCCCCGCCATGACCCGCGAGGAGGCCAAGGCGGCCATCGAGGTGGGCATCGAGACCGCCCGCGACCTGGTGGCGGCCGGCAACAAGGCCCTGCTCACCGGTGAGATGGGCATCGCGAACACCACCGCGTCCGCGGCCCTGATCTCCGTCTTCACGGGCGCGGACCCGGCCGAGGTGACCGGCCGTGGCACCGGCATCAACGACGAGACCCTGGCCCGCAAGACCGAGGTCGTCCGCCGGGCCATCGAGGTCCACCAGCCGGACCCGGCCGACCCGATCGGCGTCCTCGCGGCGATCGGCGGCTTCGAGCACGCGGCGATGGTCGGTCTCCTCCTGGGCGGTGCCTCGCTGCGCACGCCGGTGATCCTGGACGGCGTCAGCGCGGGGGCCGCCGCCCTCGTGGCCCGCGCCATCGCCCCCGAGGTCCTCGCGGCCTGCATCGCGGGCCACCGCAGTGCCGAGCCGGGCCATGTGGCCGCCCTCAACAAGCTGGGACTGCGCCCCCTGGTCGACCTCGACCTGCGCCTCGGCGAGGGCACGGGTGCGCTGCTCGCCCTGCCGTTGGTGCAGAGCACGGCACGGGCGATGCACGAGGTGGCGACGTTCGACTCGGCCGGAGTGACCGAGAAGTAGGACCCGCGGCAGAGGTGGTCCGGTGTTCAGCCATCGGACCACCCGAGCCGTGTGTCCCGCCCGCACCTTAAAATCCGCACGTCAGGGCCGCTCCGACGGAGCAGCGCGCCCATCGCACGCCTGCACGAGGAGCCGCACCTCATGGCCGAACACCCCGCCTACCCCGTAGGCCTCCGCCTCTCCGGCCGCCGAGTGGTCGTTCTCGGCGGCGGCCAGGTCGCCCAGCGCCGTCTGCCGGCCCTCATCGCGGCCGGAGCGGACATCGTTCTCGTGTCCCCGGCGGCGACCCCGTCGGTCGAGGCCATGGCGGACGCGGGCGAGATCGCCTGGGAGCGGCGCCCCTACGCGGACGGGGACCTCGCCGACGCCTGGTACGCCCTCATCGCCACCAGCGACGCCGCGGCCAACACCGCGGCCTCCGCCGAGGCCGAACGCCACCACGTCTGGTGTGTCCGCTCCGACGACGCCGACGCGGCCACCGCCTGGACCCCGGCGACCGGACACAGCGAGGGCGTCACGGTGGCCGTGCTCACCACGGACGCGCGCGGCCGCGACCCGCGCCACACCGCCGCCATCCGCGACGCGGTCGTGGAGGGCCTGCGCGACGGCACGCTCGTAGCCCCGCACCACCGCACCCGCACGTCCGGAGTTGCCCTCGTCGGCGGCGGCCCCGGCGACCCCGACCTCATCACCGTGCGCGGCCGTCGTCTCCTCGCCGAGGCCGACGTCGTCATCGCCGACCGCCTCGGTCCGCGCGACCTGCTCGCCGAACTCCCGCCGCACGTCGAGGTGATCGACGCGGCGAAGATCCCCTACGGCCGCTACATGGCCCAGGAGGCCATCAACAACGCGCTGATCGAGCACGCCAAGCAGGGCAAGGCGGTCGTACGGCTCAAGGGCGGTGACCCCTACGTCTTCGGCCGGGGCATGGAGGAGGTCCAGGCGCTGGCCGAGGCCGGTATCCCGTGCACGGTCGTCCCGGGCATCTCCAGTTCGATCTCGGTGCCGGGCGCGGCCGGTATTCCCGTCACGCACCGGGGCGTCGCCCATGAGTTCACCGTGGTCAGCGGGCATGTCGCCCCCGACGACGAGCGTTCCCTGGTCGATTGGCCGTCGCTCGCCAAGCTCACCGGCACCCTCGTGGTCCTGATGGGTGTCGACAAGATCGGAAAGATCGCGGAGACGCTCGTCGCCCACGGAAGGTCGCCGGAGACCCCGGTCGCCCTGGTCCAGGAGGGCACGACCGCCGCGCAGCGGCGCGTCGACGCGACCCTCGCGACCGTCGCCGAGACCGTGCGTACCGAGGACGTGAGGCCCCCGGCGGTCATCGTCATCGGCGCCGTCGTCGGCGTTGGTCCGCACCCGCCCGCGTAACCGCGGGTAACCCGTCCCGTCCGAGCCGTTGGCACCACACCCAGGACAAGGCAGTATCACCCTGTGGCCGATCTCATCACCGTTGAGGATCCCGACGACCCGCGCCTGCGTGACTACACGGGCCTGACCGATGTAGAGCTGCGCCGCAAGCGTGAACCGGCCGAAGGCCTGTTCATCGCCGAGGGCGAGAAGGTCATCCGCCGGGCCAAGGACGCCGGCTTCGAGATGCGCTCCATGCTGCTGTCGGCCAAGTGGGTCGACGTCATGCGCGACGTCATCGACGAGCTCCCGGCCCCCGTGTACGCGGTCAGCCCGGAGCTCGCCGAGCAGGTCACCGGCTATCACGTGCACCGCGGCGCCCTCGCGTCCATGCAGCGCAAGCCGCTCCCGACGGCGGCGGAACTGCTGCGGTCCGCCCGCCGGGTGGTGGTCATGGAATCCGTGAACGATCACACCAACATCGGCGCCATCTTCCGCTCGGCGGCCGCCCTCGGCATGGACGCGGTCCTGCTCTCCCCGGACTGCGCCGACCCGCTCTACCGCCGTAGTGTCAAGGTCTCCATGGGGGCGGTCTTCTCGGTGCCGTACGCGCGCCTGGACACCTGGCCCAAGAGTCTGGAGTCGGTTCGCGAGGCCGGCTTCTCGCTCCTGGCACTCACCCCGGACGAGAAGGCGAGGACCCTTGACGAGGCCGCCCCGCACCGGATGGACCGGGTGGCCCTGATGCTCGGCGCGGAAGGCGACGGCCTGTCCACGCAGGCCCTGGTCGCCGCCGACGAATGGGTGCGCATTCCGATGTCCCACGGCGTCGACTCCCTCAACGTGGGCGCGGCGGCCGCCGTCGCGTTCTACGCGGTGGCCACCGGCCGCCCCCTGGGCTAGGCCTGGGCCAGGCCCTGTCGTCGAATCCCCGCCTGCCCGGCGACGCCACGCGCG
>NZ_JBHYKH010000535.1:3807-6031 GCF_042741275.1 Streptomyces sp. NPDC058964 | reverse complement strand
CAAAATAAGGGTTTGGGTTTTGCGCTTTCCCGGGGGCGGGCTGTGTACCCGGGGGGGTGCGTCGACTATGTCCACCCGCGGCCGCCCGCCCCCATTCCGGGGGGGGTGGGGACGCACGGCGATGCTGTCCAGGAAGAGATGGTCCGGATGCGCCTCGATCACCACGAGGCCGGTCACGGGATCCCCTGTGACGAAGACCATCCCGGCGGCCACGTTCGCCGCGTGGTCCGCCCGCATGGGCTGCGGGACGACCCCGATGCGCTCGATGTAGTGGTGGTAGGCCGCGTCGGTCACGGCCTTCACGGCTGGTACGTCGGCCGCGCCGGCCTGCCTGATCTCGTCGTTCGCCATGTTGCGCACGCTATCGGCCGGGGTGCGGTCCGAGTGGCCGGTTTACGCCTGCCACGAGGCTCCTGGTGGCCTTCTGTGGCCGCGTTCCGGGCAGCCCCCCTGCCAAGGATGTCGCCACACAGGTAAAGTCCCACCACCTGAACTTATGAAGAACATCCGTACGCATCGGCCTCAGGGCGCGAACGTCTGATCGTGCCCGTCGTCCTGTCCGTGCCCGCGGATGTTGAGCTTGCCTGGAGCCCGCGAAGTGTCAGCATCGCCCTTGTCCGCTCGGTTGCGCGCCGCAGCGGCACGCCTACTCCTGCCCACGGCGCTCGCCCTGTCGTTCGCCGGTCAGGCCGTAGGTGCCCTCCTCCCCAGCCTCCCCCTGCTGGTGGCCGCCACCGCGGTCGGGCTGGCGGCGGACTTCGCCCTGCACCGGTGGCAGCGCGGCATGGCCAACGCCATCGGAAAGCTGCACGCGACCGTGACCGTGCGCCAGCTCGTCCGCGATCTTCTGGTGGTGACGGGCCTGCTCCGCATCGAGGAGCAGCTCTACGAGGAGCGGTACCTGGTCCTCCTCTGCGGCCTGCTGGTCTTCTACGCCCTGCACTTCGGATCCCAGGCCCTCACGATCGCCGTACGCCGCAGCCGCACCCTGCCGCTGGTGACCAGGAACATCGACGCGTCGCCGCTGCGGCTGAGCCCCGCTCTCCCGGCCCTGCTGATGCAGCGCGCCGGGCAGCGGCTCCTCACCTTCGGCCTGCCCTCGACGGCCGGCCTGCTGGCCACCGCGGCGACGGGTTCGGGCCGGTGGGCCGCCGCGGGAATCGCCCTGTCCATCGCGTTCGCGGTGGTGTCCATCGTCATGCTGCTGCTGCGTCTGCTGCCGGGACGCAAGCCGGTGACGAGCGAGCAGGCGCTGGAGTGGTTCGAGGGCTGGCTCGCCGAGTACCAGCCGACGGTGGGCATGTACTTCTCCGGCGGCACGAGCTCGGCCTACCAGGCGAACATGTGGCTGGAGCCGCTGGCCCGGCTGGAGGGCCGTCCGCTGATCGTGCTGCGTGAGCGCTTCATGGTGCGGCACATCGCGTCCACCGACATCCCGATCGTGTGTCTGCCGAAGGTCGCCGACCTGATGCGGCTCGAGCAGTCCACGCTGAAGATGCTGATCCACCCGTCGAACTCGGGCAAGACCTCGCAGGTCCTGCGGATCCCCACGATCAAGCACGCCTTCGTCAACCACGGCGAGAGCGACAAGCTGTCCAGCTGCAACCCCTACGCGAAGGCCTACGACGAGGTGTGGGTGGCCGGTCCGGCGGCGCGCGAGCGGTACGCCCTGGCGAACGTGGGTGTCGACGACCGGGACGTCGTGGAGATCGGCCGTCCGCAACTGGACGCGATCAAGCCGTACGCCGGTGCGCCCACGGGCGCGTACACCACGGTTCTCTACGCCCCCACCTGGGAGGGCTGGGACGGCAACCCGGGCAACACGTCGATCATCGAGGCCGGCGAGAACATCGTCCGCGCCCTCCTGGCCGATCCGGGGGTCCGGCTCCTGTACAAGCCGCACCCGCTGACCGGCTCGGTCAATCCCCTGGCGGGAGCCGCGAACGTCCGGATCCAGGAGATGATCCGCGCCGCGAACGCCACCCGTGCCGCGCAGCGCTCCGCCGAGCGCCCCGCGCCCTCCGCGGCTGCGGAGCTGGCCGGCCGGACCGCCGAACTGGACCGGCTGACCACGTCCTCGTTCCGGGCGAGCGCGGACGACGTCGAACGGATGATGCTCCAGTCCGTCCCGGAACCCGGCCGCGCCGCGGCCGTGGGGGGGGGCGCGGGCGGGCGCGGGGGGGGGGGGGGTCGGCGGGGGTGGGCGGGGGGGGTGCCGGCGAGA
>NZ_JBHYKH010000535.1:1907-3797 GCF_042741275.1 Streptomyces sp. NPDC058964 | reverse complement strand
CTCGGTCCCCGTGTGGGAGCACCAGATCGTCGTGGGGGCCCGGCCGACCGTCTACGCCTGCTTCAACGTGGCCGACCTGCTGGTCAGCGACGTTTCCAGCGTCATCTCCGACTACCTGGAGAGCGAGAAGCCCTACGCCGTCACCAACACCAGCGGCCTTCCCGAGCAGGACTTCCGCGAGACCTTCCCCACGGTCCGCGCGGGCGCCGTCCTCACCCCTGACGCCTCCGGTGTTGCGGCCCTGCTGGAGTCCGTGCGCCACCCCGAGAAGGACAGCTACGCCGAGGCCCGCACCGAGCTCAAGCTGCACCTGCTGGGCCCGTCCGACCCGCCGTCCGTCGTCCGCTTCAACGACGCGTCCCGCGCGCTGTGCGCGGAGGCCGACGAACACCGGGCGACCATGGCGGTGCGCGCGCTCGCGGTGATCCCGAGCCAGCGGGACGCCGGGGCGACGCTGGGCAACGAGCACGCCAAGGGCTGAGTCCGCAGGGCGGCACGCACCGCCCGAAGTATGAACCCGCACCGGGGCGCGCCGGGGAGCGGGGGGGGCGGGCGGGGGGTGGGTCCCCCCCCCCCCCGCTGGGGGGGGGGCGGGGGCGCCCCCCCCCCCCCCACCTACACCCCCCCCCCCCCCCCCCCGGCTGGCGCCGCCCCCCCCGGTCCGCTTTCTGAGCCCCCAGTTAGCCCTGCCTTAACGGCACCATAAGGATCTCCATCACCCGCCTCCAGCAGGCGATTTCACGGTTTCCAGCGGCTAGTTTCTGATCACCCCCACGGGATCCCCCCCACCGGGATCCAGCCCGTACGGGATCCAGCCCGCGCCCGAGGACCGTTCCGAGGAGTTCCCCATGTCCGCTCGCCGCAAGGCCGCCGCCGTCCTCGGCATGGCCCCGCTCGCCCTGACCGCGCTGGCCGCCGCGCCCGCCTCGGCGCACGGCTCGATGGGCGACCCGGTCAGCCGGGTGTCCCAGTGCTACGCGGAGGGTCCGGAGAGCCCGGGGTCGGCGGCCTGCAAGGCGGCGGTCGCGGCCGGTGGCACGCAGGCGCTCTACGACTGGAACGGCATCCGGATCGGCGACGCGAACGGACGGCACCAGGCGCTGATCCCGGACGGCAAGCTGTGCAGCGCGAACAACGAGGAGTTCAAGGGCCTCGACCTGGCCCGCGCCGACTGGCCGGCCACGAGCGTGAAGAGCGGCTCGTACACCTTCAGATACCGCGTGACCGCCCCGCACAAGGGCACCTTCAAGGTCTACGTCACCAAGCCGGGCTACGACCCGTCCGCGCCGCTCGCCTGGGCCGACCTGGACCTTGCGCACCCGGTCGCGACGGCCACCGACCCGGTCGCCTCGGGCGGCTTCTACACGTTCCCCGGCAAGCTCCCGGAGCGCTCCGGCAGGCAGCTGCTGTATGCGATCTGGCAGCGGTCGGACAGCCCGGAGGCCTTCTACTCCTGCTCGGACGTCACCTTCGGCGGCGGCAAGGGCGGTGGCGGTGGTTCCACCGGCGGCACCACGCCGGCGCCGACCGCCTCCGCGCCCTCGGACGAGCAGATCGAGGCCGGCGCCGGCAAGTCGACGATCGAGCACCACGGTCACGGGGACGACGACGCCAGTACGTCGGCCAAGCCGACGACACGGGCGAAGGCCACCCCGGCGAACGAGCCCAGGGCCGCCGGCGCCACCGAGAACCTCGCCGAGACCGGCGGCGACAGCCGCACCCCCTACATCGCGGTCGGCGGTGCGGCGGCGCTGGCGCTCGGTTCCGCGGCGCTGTTCATCTCGGTCCGGCGGCGGGCGGCGGGCGGCCGGCACGGCCGCTGACCCAGGGGTCCGGGGGCGGGGCCCGGGCGGGGGGCCGGGCGCGGCCCGCGGACCGACACGGTAACCC
>NZ_JBHYKH010000535.1:0-1897 GCF_042741275.1 Streptomyces sp. NPDC058964 | reverse complement strand
TTTAAAACCCCCCGGCTCTCCCTGGGGGGGGGGGGGGGGGGGGGGGGCGGCGCCCCGGCGCGCACACCGGGGGGGGGGGGGCGCCCCGGGGGGCCCGCGCGGCCCCCCCCCCGGCGAACGTCAGCTGAACGCCGACGCGCAGGTGGTGGCGGAGGCGTGCGCGGGGTCGAGCGCGTTGGCCACCTCGTGGAAGGCGATCCGGTCGAAGATGCCGATCGCCACGTGCTCGGAGAGGTCGAGCGGACACAGGTCCTGGAGCAGGACGTTGTGCACGTCGGAGCCGCTCAGGTACTGGTTGCGCCACGGCGTGGCCACCTCGTCGTACTTGGTGGCGATGACCGTGTAGTGCACTCCGGGGACGGTGTCGCCGCCCGCGTTGAGCTTGGTGAGGAAGGCGGAGCCGGCGATCTGGTCGGCGAGGCCGGGGGTGGTGGCCTTGAGCAGGTCCTCGGCGCCGGGGAAGTACGGCAGCAGGTTGGTGAGGCCGTCGAGGTCGGTTCCGTGGTTGTCGGGGGCGAGGCCGACGAGGGCGTTCACCTTGGCGGCTCCGCCCAGGAACTTCAGATAGTAGCGGGGCATCATGCCGCCCTGGGAGTGGCCGACGAGGTCGGCCTTGGCGGCTCCGGTGGCGGAGAGCACCTTGTCGACGAAGTCGGAGAGTTGCTGTGCCGACTTGTCGATGGGGCCGAGGCCGTAGAAGAGCGGGACACCGGACAGCTGCCCGTAGTCCAGGGAGAAGACGCAGTACCCGCGGTCCTTCAGGTACGGCGCGAGGGACAGCCAGTTGTCGATGGAGTTGCCCAGGGTGCCGTGGACCAGGACGACGGGGCGGGGGTGGCTCGCGGACGGCTTGCAGGAGTAGTCGTTCCAGCCGCTGCTGGGGGCGGTGGAGGCGTGGGCGGTGGCGGCGGGGACGGTGGCGACGGCGGCGGCCAGGAGCAGCGCGGCGAGGGGTCTGGCGACTCTCTTCCAGGGCAGCATCGTGTGATCTCCTTGCGGCTCAAGGGAGTTGCGACGGCCTTACGCCCTGTGATCCGGATCACGAGGATGCTGTTCACTCGTCAAGTTACGGGCGAGTAGTGGAAGTGTGAAGTTACGCGTCAGTAAAAACTTCCAGTGATAACCAGTGACGCGCCGGACAGCCGATGGACCGTCACCAGGCAGGCCTGATGGGACCGTAGGGCGCGATCCGCGCCAGCCCGTCCCGCAACACGCGCACCTCACCCTCGCCGAGCAGTTCGACCCATCCCCCCACCGCTTCGGCGGCCGCCTCCTCCGCCGCCCTCGTGCAGGCCCATCCGCGCTCGGTGAGCACGATCAGCCGGGCCCGCGCGTCCTCGGGGTGCGGCCGCCGTTCGGCGTACCCCTTGCGGACGATCTCGTCGACGAGCTGACTGGCGGCCTGCTTGGTCACTCCGAGATGCGCGGCGAGGTCGGTGACCGTGGCCCCGTCCGGAGCGAGCCGCGCGAAGGCGAAGCCGTGCGCGGGCCGCAGCCCCTCGAAGCCGCGGGCGACGACCCCGTCATGAATGCGTTGCGTGAGCTCGCCCGCGACGGCGAGCAGGGCGGCGGCCAGGGCGGTGACCAGGACGCCGACGAGGCCGCGGCGACCGGGTCTGCGGGGCGCCGGCGCCGCAGGGGCTGTGCCGACAGTGGGCATGGGGAACTCCTGGGTGCGGGAGGGATGGGAGAGCGCTCTCCGGCACCTTGCCCGTGGTGCAAGTCGCGGTCAAGGTTCTGCGCACGGCTTTTCTTTAGACTTGCATTAAGGGACGGTTGGAGTGCGCTGCCGCCCGTGCCCCGGTGTTGGGCCGCCGACGGCGCGGGAACCTGTGCCCGCTCGGCATACCTGCCCCGGCTTACGGCTGGTGCCCGCCCTTCGAAACCGCGGACTCCG
>NZ_JBHYKH010000534.1:4659-6034 GCF_042741275.1 Streptomyces sp. NPDC058964 | reverse complement strand
CCCCCGAGACCGCCGGCGGAGCCGTACCCGCCGGCGCCGGTCCGTCCGCGCGTAGCCCCGGGGACCGGGGACCGCCCGTCGGGTAACGTCCACCTCTGTAAGCCGATGTATGCCGAGGTCAACGCGATGGACGAGGAGAGGGCAGACGTGGGTGGCCGAGCGGAAGAGGACCCGCGCTCCCAGACGCCGTACGGCACGGACGCCTCGTGGGCCGAGGAGCTCCTCGACCATCTGCGCCCGACCGGGCGCGACCTGCGCCGGGTCGTCGCCTGGCTCGCCCACACCGTGGGCGGAACGGCCTGCCTGCAGGACTCCGGCGGTGGTCTCCTCGCCGGTGAGCGGATGACACTCGACGACACCCTGGTCACCGATGTCGTCGCGGGCCGGATCTCCTCCGCCGCGCTGCAGGACGCCGGCCGCCATGTACGCCTCGTCGCCGTCCGGCACCCCGGCCCGCACCCCGCGTCGACGGGCCTGCTGGCGGTCGCGCGCCCGGCCCCCTTCGACCGGCGCGCCGCCGAGATCGTCACCCGCACCGCCGGAGTCGTGGAACTGCTGCTCAGGGACCGTGAGCTGACGGCCGCGGGCCACCGGCTCCGGCGCGCCGCCGCCGATCTGCGGCTGGCGATCCTGCAACTGCTGATGGTCGAGGACATCGTCTCCGCCCGACGGGTCGCCGCGGGCCTGTGGCCCGGCCTGCTCGACACCGAGACGGCCAGCGTGTACGTCGTGGAGGGAGCCGCCGCGGAACGGGACCGCCTCGCCGAGCAGTGCCTGGACGTGACCGACGGCCAGGCACTGGTCGTGCGCTGTCCCGCGATGGACGGGCACGTCATCGTCGTCAGTCCGGCGCGCACGACGGGGGAGCGGTTGCGCTCCCTGGTCGGCGGGCGCCCCGGGACCTTCCTCGGCGGCAGCGTCCGGCAGAGCCTCGCCCGGACCGCCACCGCCTACGGCCAGGCCATCAGCGCGCTCGCCGTCGCCCACTTCCGCCCGGACCAGGCGGCCGTCTACGCCGAACGGACCCATCCGGAGCGCCTGATGGAGCCCGCCACGCTGCGCGCCTGGTCCACCGACGTCCTGCGCCCCCTCGACACCCTGCCCCACCACACCCGCGCCGAGCTGCTCGCCACCACACGGCTGGGTCTGGAGTTCACCGCGGTGAGCGCGGCCAAGGTCCTCGGCGTCAGCCGCAACACCGTCCGTGCCCGGATGGACCGGGTCGAGGGCCTGCTGCGCACCGACTTCTCCGACCTCACCGTCCGCGCGGCCGCCCACCTCGCCCTGAACAACCACTCGGGGCCCGCGGTCTACACCCCCCACAACCCCACCCCGGGCGGCGCCCGCCCCGTGTGGGGGCAGCGCGCCCGCGCCC
>NZ_JBHYKH010000534.1:0-4649 GCF_042741275.1 Streptomyces sp. NPDC058964 | reverse complement strand
CCTCTACGGTGCCCGCACGGGCGGTGACGGCATCGGGGGCGGGGGCGGCCCCCCGGGCCACGCCCCCCAGGCCCCCCAACCCTCCCAGCCCACCCCCCCCGCGCCCGGGCCCCCCCGCCACGACACCGCCGACACCGCCCCCGGGGCCGGCGCCGTCCGGTTCGGCGACCTGCTCGCCGGGACCGCACTGCGCACGTGGGCGCACGACCTGCTGGGGCGGCTGACCCGGGACGGCCGCGATCTGCGCGGTACGCTGCGCGCCTGGATCGCCGCCGGGGGGAACGCCGAACGCGCCGCCCAGGACCTGGGTGTCCATGCCCAGACCGTGCGCGAGCACGTGCGCAGCGCCGAGCCCGTTCTGGAACGTCAGCTCCTCGCCGCGGGCGCCGACCTCTACGAGGTGGTGCTGGCCCTGCTGGCCACCGGCGACCTCGCCGAACCCGCACTCCAGGGGACGTAACCGGGCCAACCGGACTCACCTGTGCACGGGTGAGTCCTCCGTGCGCCGGGAACGGGCACCGCCGCGATACCCAACGGCCCCACCTGCACGTAAGTTCACATTCCGCGGGGGCACGACCGGAACGGGGGACCGGTCGCGCCCCCTTCGGGTGCTCAGCCCCCCAGACGGACCGGGACCTCCTGCCAGCCGAAGGCGATGAAGGACGGAACCTGCCGAAGCTCGTCCGCGCCGACGGCCAGCCGCAGATCCGGGAACCGGTCGAACAGCGCGGGCAGGGCCGTCAGCGCCTCCATCCGGGCGAGCGGAGCACCGATGCAGCGGTGCACCCCGATGCCGAACGCCAGATGGTCGTCGGCCCCGCGCGTCGCGTCGAAGACGTCCGCGTCCGCCCCGTAGTGCGCGGGGTCCAGTCCGGCGGCGGCGTACGTCGTGATGATCGCATCCCCCGCCGGAACGGTGACGCCACCGACCTTCAGGTCGCTCACCGCGAAGCGCAGCGGCAGCGAGGCGATCGAGGGGTGGACACGCAGCGTCTCGTCGACCACGGCGTCCCAGGAGACCTCGCCGGAGCGCACGGCCGTCAGCTGCCCGGGGTCGCGCAGCAGTGCGACGATCGCGTTGCCGATGAGGTTGACGGTGGTCTCGAAACCGGCGCCGATCACCAGCAGCAGCGTGTACAGCAGCTCCTCGGAGCTGAGCCGGTCGCCGTCCTCGTCCCGGACCCGGATCAGCTCCGTGGTCATGTCGTCGCCCGGGTGCTCGACCTTGTGCGCGATCAGCCCGCCGAGCACCGCCCCGATCCGCTCCTGCACGAACGCGGCGTGCTGCGGACTCGGGTCGGTGGTGTCCATGATCGCCGCGATGAGTTGTGCGGTGTCCTCCCGCATCTCCTCGGGCACGCCGAACAGTTCGCAGATCAGCCGCATGGGCAGCGGGTGCGCCAGCCCCTGCCGGAGGTCGACCGTCCGGCCGTCGGCCCCGGCCGCCGCCAGCGCGTCGAGCAGCTCCGTGGTGATCGCCTCCACGCGCGGGCGCATCGCCTCGGTGCGCCGGTGCGTGAAGCTCGGCGCCACCAGCTTGCGCAGCCGCGTGTGGTCGGGGCCGTACGTGGAGAGCATGTTGACCACGCCGACCCAGCCCAGGATCCAGCCCCAGGAGGGATGTTCGCCGATCTCCGGGAAGAGCCGCCAGTGCAGCCGCGGGTCCTTGCTGACCTGTGGATCGAGGATCAGTTCCTTGAGGACGTCGTATCCGGTGGGGGCCCAGGCGGGGATCCCGCCGGGCAGCTCCACGGGCACCACCGGGCCGAGGGCGCGCAGCCGGGCGGCCTCGGCGGGGATGTCGGCGCCGAAGGGATCGACGGCGAAGCGGTCGACACGGTCGGTCACGGTCACGGCAACTCTCCTGGCTGGTCGGGGGAGCGGGGGCTGAACCGCACGGGCAGGGACGTCAGCGAGCGGTGGAAGGGGCCGGGCCGCCAGCCGAGGAGCTCCCGGGGCACGACGGGGTCGAGGTCGGGCAGCCACTGGGTGAGCTGTTCGATCGCCTCGGTCACGATGAGGAGCGTGTGGTGCCGTACCGGGCAGGCGTGCGGGCCGGCGCCCCAGGACAGGTGCGAGGCGTCCCGCGGGTGCCGGCCGGCCGGTGTCTCCTGTTCGGCGAACAGGCCGACCGCCCCGAACGAGACCACCACCGGTACCGCGTCCCGGACCCACACCCCGTGGAACGACACGGGTCTGCGGGCGTAGTAGATGCCGTAGTTGGCCAGCGGCGTCTCGTGGTGCAGCACCTCGACCACCGCGTCCGCGACGGGGCGGGCGCCGCTCGTCAGGGTGGAGTAGTACAGCGGGTTGCCCAGGATCCTGGACAGGGAGTTGGACAGCAGGTTCGCGGTCGGCTCGTAGCCCGCGCCGAGGGTGAGGAACACCTGCCAGGTGACCTCCTCGGGGGTCAGCCCGGCCGGATGGTCCAGCAGCCGGCTCGGCAGGTCGTCACCGCGCCGTTCGACCTTGGCGGCGATGAGCTTCAGCACGTACTCGGCGTACTGCTGCTCGCCCTCGGCGGCCTGGGCGCCGCCCTCCATCATCTTGCCCAGGCCCTCGTTCAGCCGGTCGCCCTGGCTGTCCGGCAGCCCGAACAGGTTGTTGAACACCAGCGCCATCAGCGGCCGCGTGAAGCCGGCCACGAGGTCCGCCTCGCCCAGCGGCCCGAACCGGTTCACCAGCAGCCGCACCGCCCGGTGCACCCGCGCCCTCAGGTCGTGCGGCTCCACCAGGTCGAAGACGTCGATGAGGGTGGTGCGGTAGCGGACATGGGCGCCGCCGTCGGAGAACAGGGCGTTGGGCCGCCAGCGCATCATCGCGAGGACCGGCGAGTCGTCGGGGACCGTGGCCTCCCAGTCGCGCGGGTCGTGCGAGAAGGTGTCGGTGTCGCGCAGCACCTCCAGGGCGGCCGCGCGGTCCGTGACGACGTACGCCGGCACACCCGGCGCGAGCTCCGCCCAGCCCACCGGGCCCTGCGCGCGCAGCGCCGCGTAGTAGCGACGGGGATCCTCGGCGAAACCGTCCTCCCACAGCCGCACGGGCGCCGAGACGGTGAAGGACTGATGCGCCGTTGGCTGGGTGGTCACCGGTTCTCCGCTCGGGGATCGTCTATCAGGTGCTGGACCAGGGCGAGCAGCGCGTCGATCGAGGAGTGCGGGTCCCGCGCGTCGCACGTCACCATGGGCGTGCCCGGCTCCAGGTCCAGGGCTCCGCGCAGCTGCTCGCCGGTGTAGTGGCTCGGGGCGTCCGGGAAGGCGTTGAAGGCGACCGCGTACGGCAGCCCGGTCTCCTCGACCAGGCCGAGCACGTCGAAGGAGGCGTCGATCCGGCGGCTGTCGACCAGCACGAGGGCGCCGAGGGCCCCGTATGCGATGTCGTCCCACAGCGGCCGGAACCGCTCCTGGCCGGGTGTGCCGAACAGGTACAGCACGATCCCGCCCGGCAGACTGATCCGCCCGAAGTCGATGGCGACGGTCGTCGTCGACTTCTCCCGCACCCCGTCGAGGTCGTCCATCCGCGCGGACGCCTCGCTGAGCTGCTCCTCGGTGTGCAGGGCCCGGATCTCCGACACCGAGTCGATCAGGGTCGTCTTGCCCACCCCGAAGGGGCCCGTCACCAGGATCTTCACCAAGTGGCGGGCGCTGTCGGGCAGATGCATGCCACCAGTGCCGCGGATGTCACTGGTGCTTGAGGGCGCGGAGGCCATCGGCCACTCTCTTCAGCAGGTCGGGGTCGAACCGTTCGGCGGGCGGGATCGGCGCGCGGGCCAGGACCAGGTTCCGGTCGAGGAGTTCGGCGGCCAGCACACGTACGGCGGAGACCGGCAGCTCCAGCAGGGCCGCGGCCTCCATCACCGTCAGCGATCCGCCGTCCAGGAGGTCCAGGAGGGCGAGTTGAGCGGCGGGCAGTCCCGCGGGCACCGGCTCCCCGCCGGCGGTGAGGACCGACAGCCGCTCCAGGTGCGGGCGGCTGGGCCGGGCCACGCCGCCGGTCGACAGGTACGCCGGAACCAGGGGACGGCCGCCACGGCGGCCGGTCATGCCGACGCGGCGCCGTCGGCGGCTCTGGGCGCGGCCGCCATCGCCTTCTCGCCCAGCCGGGCCACCTGCGAGTGGACCCGGTGCGCCAGCAGGTCGAGGCGCACCTCGGGGTCGCCGTAGGCCGCGACACAGGTGCCGTGGTCCGTGGGCACGATCAGCACGTAGCCGTGGTCGGACTCGATGACGACCTGGCGCACCTCGGCGCGGTCCCGGTCGGCGAACGCGGCCGCGGCGGTACGGCAGGCGCCCTGCACGGTGCTGGTGATGGCGGCCACCCGCTCGGCCGAGGGCTGCGACAGCGCGTCGGTGTAGCCCGTCACGAGTCCGTCCCTGGTCAGCAGGACGGCGGCGACTACGTGCGGCACCTGCAGGACCGGTTCGAGCACCCATGCCGTGTCGCCTGCATCGCGGCTGGTCATCGAGTCGCTCCCTCTTCGTGTTCGGTCTGTCCGGTGTCGTCGGCCCGGTGGCTGTGGGCCGGTTCGGACTCGGTGTGGTCCGCGCTCCCGCTTCTCGGGGCGCGTGCCGCCGCGGTGCCGTACTGCAGCGCGGCGAGCGCGGCGGCGGCGTCCTCCGGGCGGCGCGTCGCAGTCCGCGGCGCGGGCG
>NZ_JBHYKH010000533.1:0-6059 GCF_042741275.1 Streptomyces sp. NPDC058964 | reverse complement strand
GCACCGACCCCGCACCGCAGCCTGCTGCCCCCTCGCGACGGCCGCGACTCCAGCCCCGTCGCACGGGCCGACGCCGGGCGTCCCGGGCCGGTCGGCCCCCGGCCTGGCGCACCCGCCCCGTCCGCCCAATCGGCGATACGACACCAACGGCGACCCGTCGACCCATCACCGCCGCAACCCGCGCCCCACCCCGGCAACCGCCGTCGAACCGGGACCGGGCGCAAACCGAGCGCACGCGATCCGTCCGTCGCTCCGCCCCACGCCGGCCGGCCCGGCGGTGAGGCGACGTGCGGGGCCCGGTCACCTCTGGTCCGTCGCAGCCGCGGGGCGCCCCCCCCCCAGCCCGGGGCGGGGCCCGCAGCGGCGCGGGCGGGCCCGGGGGGGGCGGGGGGGGTTGGGGCGCCCCCCCGGGGGGGGGGGGGGGGGGGGGGGCCCGGGGGGGGGGGGGGGGGGGGCGTGTCGCCCCCCCCCACGGCGGCGAAGGCGCTTACAGGTCCCGTGTGAAGACGACCCGGGGCTGCCCCGGCCCGTTGTACTCCTCCTCGACCCGCACTTCGAAGCCCAGGCTGCGGTGGAAGGCGGCCGAGCCCTCGTTGCCGACGGTCGTGATCGCCTTGAGCCGGACCGCCCCCTGTCCGCGGGCCGCGTCCGCGAAGGCGGTGTACAGGGCGCGGCCCAGACCGGTGCCCCGGGTGTCGTCCCGGGTGGCGATCAGGTGGACGTAGCCGGTCCGGTCCGGGGTGACGAAGCCGATGACGTATCCGCGGATGCCGTCCTCGTCACGGGCGACCAGGCAGGTGGAGCCGAACTCGTGGACCAGCGCCGGGAGATGCAGCCCGCGCAGGTCGCGCCCGCCCCAGTAGCGGTCGTGGTCCGCGAGGACCTGCTGGATGTCCGTGACGTCGGCGGGGACGATGTGCGGGGCCATGGTGCCGATCATGTCAGGCCGGGTGCTTCACGATGCCGCCCGCTCGCCCCGCGCCTCGTCCGGACGGGTCGGCGACTGCGCCGTGCACCGCGTCACCGGCCATCCGGCGCTGTGGGCGTACGCCGACGCCGCCCGAGTTGCCGCGCGGCGGGCGGGAGGGTGCGCTGGAAGCCGGCCGACGTGTGCGGAAGGGAGCCGGATCCGATGGCGGACGAGCCACAGCCCGGGGCCGGCCGGATACCGGGGGCCGTGCCCGAGACGTTCGTGTTCGCCTGCGCGGACTGCGGCCACGTCTGGCAGGCGGTCTTCCAGGTGGTGTTCTTCACCGATCCGACCTCGCTGGACACCCAGGAGTACGTCGACGAGGCGGGCCGGGCGGTACGGTCGCCCCTCTCGGACGCGGTGTGCCCGCGCTGCGGTGGACGACGGGTCGAGGTGACGACCCCGGAACGCGCCGGCCGCGCCGCACTGCCGTCGCCGCCCCGCCCGGGACACGGCCGCCACCTGCGTCACCGTCGGCCGGGCCCGCCCGGAACGGGCGGCCGCCCGGCGTGAGCGCCCCCGCGCGGTGCGAGCGCCCCGCGCGGCCCCTCACCCGAACGGGCCTGGTGCACTGGTCGGCCGAGGTGACCGGTGGTGGCGTGGGAGGACGTACCGCGTCACCAGGAGGCCGCCGCGATGAACCGTCCGTCCCGTCCCGCACGAGTCCTCGCCCCGGCCCTGGCGGCAGGGGCGCTGCTCGCCACGGCATCCTGCTCGGGCGGCGGCGGGTCCCCGGAGGCCGCGTCCGTCACACCCGCGGCCGAGCGCCCGTCGTCCCCGTCCGCCACCCCCGCCCTGACCGGGCCCGGCGCGAAGGCCGCGCTGATCACCGCGGCCGACATCGAGGACGACTGGAGTCAGGCCAACAACGCGGCGACCTGGCGCAACGAGCTGCTCGTCGGCAAGGTCGACGTCGCCCAGTTCCTCAGCGGGAAGGCCAACGCCGCCGAGTGCCAGAAGCTGATCGACGGCATGTACTCCGACACCCTGCTGGGCCGGGCGACCGGGGCGTCGGCGCTCACCGGCTTCACCGCGGCCGACTACCGGCTGCTGTACCAGGTCGGCGACTACGGCAAGGACTCGCTCACGAAGTCCCTGGACTGGATCAAGTCCCTCCCGCAGAAGTGCGCGCAGTTCACCGTGACCGCCTCCGACGGCAGCAAGCGGACGGTCCAGGTCGTCGAGCTCCCCCTGCCCAAGGTGGGCGATGCCCGTCAGGGGCTGACGGTCACGGTGCAGGGCACGGCCGACGGGAACCCCGTCACGCTCACCCAGGACGTCACCGCGCTCCGCGTCGGCGCCTCCGGGGCCGCGCTCACCAACGGCGGCCCGTCGGGCGCCGATCACCCCAGCACCTTGATGGCGGTGGAGGCCGGAGCCCAGCGCCTGCAGGACGTCCTCTCCGGGAAGACCCCGACCTCGAATCCGAGCCAGTTCGACTGACCCTCCCCTGCGCGACCCTCCCCAGAGACTGCGGCATGTGACATAGTACTGGCGTGGGGAATCGACTGACCTGCGATGTCGTGGTGGTCGGGGCCGGGATGGTGGGCGCGGCCTGTGCGCTGTACGCGGCGCGGGCGGGACTCGGCGTGGTCGTGGTGGACCGCGGGCCCGTGGCCGGCGGCACCACCGGCGCCGGCGAGGGGAACCTGCTCGTCTCGGACAAGGAACCGGGCCCGGAGCTGGAACTCGCCCTGCTGTCGGGCCGGTTGTGGGCCGGGCTGGCGCGGGAGGCCGGGGACGCGATCGAGTACGAGCCCAAGGGCGGTGTCGTCGTCGCCGAAACCTCCGGAGGACTCTCCGCCCTCGAGAAGTTCGCGGCCGGTCAGCGGGCCGCCGGGGTCGAGGCGGAGACGGTGGACGAGGGCCGCCTCCACGAGCTGGAACCCCGCCTGAGGCCCGGCCTCACGGGCGGCGTGCGCTATCCGCAGGACGCCCAGGTCATGCCGGCCCTGGCCGCCGCCCACCTGGTGCGCGCCTCGGGCGCCCGCCTGCTCACCGGCCGGACCGTGACGGCGGTGTTGCGCACGCGGGGCGGGGAGGTGCTCGGCGTCCGCACGGACCACGGCGCGATCCACGCGCCGGCCGTGGTGAACGCCGCCGGGACCTGGGGCGGCGAGCTGGCCGCCCTGGCCGGCGTCCGGTTGCCGGTACTCCCCCGGCGCGGCTTCGTCCTGGTCACCGAGCCGCTGCCCCGGCTGATCCGGCACAAGGTCTACGCGGCGGACTACGTGGCCGACGTGGCGAGCGACTCGGCCGCGCTGAAGACCTCGCCGGTCGTCGAGGGCACCGCCGCGGGTCCGGTCCTGATCGGCGCGAGCCGCGAACGGGTCGGCTTCGACCGGTCGTTCTCGCTGCCGGCCGTACGGGCGCTGGCGGCCGGTGCGACCCGGCTGTTCCCGTTCCTGGCGCGGGTGCGCGCGCTGCGCACGTACGCGGGTTTCCGGCCCTATCTGCCCGACCACCTGCCCGCGATCGGCCCCGACCCGCGCGTGCCCGGACTGTTCCACGCGTGCGGGCACGAGGGCGCGGGCATCGGACTCGCCACCGGCACCGGGCATCTGATCGCGCAGGTGCTGAGCGGAGGAAGGCCGGAGCTGGACCTCGCGCCGTTCCGGCCGGAGCGATTCCACGGAGACGAGGTGAACAGCCGGTGAATCCGCTGGAGTTGGCCGGTGCCCGACCGGGGCCCGCCTTCACGGTCACCTTCGACGACCGGACGATCGAGGCACTGCCCGGCCAGACGGTCGCCGCCGCGCTGTGGGCGTCGGGTGTGACCGCATGGCGCACCACGCGTCGCGGCGGCCGTCCGCGCGGGGTCTTCTGCGGCATCGGAGTGTGCTTCGACTGCCTGGTGACCGTCAACGGCCGCCCGAACCAGCGGGCTTGCCTGGTTCCTCTGCGACCGGGCGACACGATCCGCACACAGGAGGGGACGGGCCACGATGGCTGAGCGACCGCGCCTCGCCGTGGTCGGGGCGGGCCCGGCGGGCCTCGCCGCCTCGCTGGCGGCGGCCGCGCGCGGAGTCCGGGTCACCGTCCTGGACGCCGCCGAAGAGGCGGGCGGGCAGTTCTACCGGCAGCCCGCCGTCGCGTTCGGCGCGCGCCGCCCGCGGGCCCTCCATCACGAGTGGCGGACCTGGGAGCGGCTGCGTGCCGGCCTCGATCTGCACATCGCGGCGGGCCGCCTGAACCATCTGACGGACCACCATGTCTGGTGCATGGAGCGGCACTCCGGATCCGCGTCCTTCACCGTCCACGCGCTGCGCGGCCCCGCCGAGGAGGAGGGTGTCGCGGTGCGCGCGGACGCCGTTCTGCTCGCCACCGGCGGTTACGAGAAGGTGCTGCCCTTCCCGGGCTGGACCCTCCCGGGAGTCGTCACCGCCGGCGGGGCGCAGGCCATGCTCAAGGGCGGGCTGGCGCTGCCGGGGCGCACCGCCGTCGTCGCCGGGACGGGGCCGCTGCTGCTGCCCGTGGCGACGGGGCTCGCGGCGGCCGGCGCGCGCGTGGCCGCGCTCGTCGAGTCCGCCTCCCCCGGTGCCCTCCTGCGGCGGCCGTACGCCCTGGCCGCGCAGCCCGGAAAGCTCGCCGAGGGCGCCGGGTACGCGGCCCGGCTGCTGCGCCACCGGGTACGCACCCTCGCCCGCCACGCCGTGCTCGAGGCGCACGGCGCGGACCGTCTGGAGGCGGTGACCGTCGCGGCGCTGGACGCGGACGGGCGGATCCGGCCCGCCGGCGCGCACCGCATCCGCTGCGACACCCTGGCCGTCGGGCACGGCATGCTGCCGCACACCGACCTGGCCGGGACGCTGGGCTGCCGGCTGAGCGGCACGGCCGTCGACGTGGACGAGGAGCAGCGCACCGACGTCCCCGGCGTCTGGGCGGCCGGGGAGGCCACCGGGATCGGCGGTGCGAGGCTCGCCCTCGCCGAGGGGCACATCGCCGGACGCTCGATCGCCGCACGCCTCCACGGCATCCGGCCCGATCCGCGCGCCTGGGCCGCCGCCGCCCGCGCCCGGACCCGGCTCCGGGCGTTCTCCGCGGCGCTCGAAGCGGCGTACGAACCGCCCGCGGGGTGGGCGGACCGGGTCACGGACGACACGGTCGTGTGCCGCTGCGAGGAGGTCACCGCCGCTGAGGTGCGGGCGTCCGTGGGCGGACTCGGCGCCGGGGACCTGCGCACCGTGAAGCTCCTCACCCGGGCCGGAATGGGCTGGTGCCAGGGCCGGATGTGCGGCCCCGCGGTCGCCGGGCTCACCGGGTGCCCGTTCGCTCCGACACGGCGACCGCTGGCCCGGCCGGTGCCCCTGGGGGTGCTCGCCGGGCAGGACGAGGAACCGCCGGGCTGAACGCCGGCCGTGTCCGGTGGCCTTCCGGTGACCTCCGGAGGTCAGTAATATGTCACACACTATTGGATTGGGGACCACTCATGACCCTCCCGGAGAGCCGCCCCTGGCGCGGTGTCCTGGTCGCCACCGCGATCCCGCTGCGCGAGGACCTCACCGTCGACTTCGACGCCTACGCCGAGCACTGCGCCTGGCTGGTCGGCAACGGCTGCGACGGTGTCGTACCGAACGGCTCGCTGGGCGAGTACCAGGTGCTCACCGCCGAGGAGCGCGCCGGGGTCGTCGAGACGGCCGTGGCCGCGATCGGCGGAGCGCGGGTGATGCCCGGCGTCGCCGCCTACGGCTCGGCCGAGGCCCGCCGCTGGGCCGAGCAGGCGGCCGAGGCGGGCTGCGCGTCCGTGATGCTGCTGCCGCCCAACTCCTACCGCGCCGACGAGCGGTCCGTGCTCGCCCACTACGCCGAGGTCGCGAGGGCGGGCCTGCCGGTGGTGGCGTACAACAACCCGATCGACACCAAGGTCGACCTCGTCCCCGAACTGCTCGCGAGGCTGCACGGCGAGGGGCACATCCACGGTGTGAAGGAGTTCTCGGGTGATGTCCGCCGCGCCTACCGGCTGGCCGAACTCGCCCCCGAGCGCGCGCGGTTGTTGGGGGCCGGCGACGGGGTGGGGGTACTGGGCGTGGGGGGGGGCCCCGGGGGGGGGGGGGGGGGGCCGCCGCCCCGGCCCGCCGCCCGCGCCCCG
>NZ_JBHYKH010000532.1:0-6060 GCF_042741275.1 Streptomyces sp. NPDC058964 | reverse complement strand
CCAACCCCGGGGCGGGCCCGGGGCGCCGGGGGCGGGGGGTCAGACACGGAACTTCCCGGCCTTCACACACCGCATGGTGATGCGCTTCTCTGTCCGCGCCCCGCCGCTCGCCGCACGGCGACGGTCCGCGTCACGGCGGACCCTCGACCGGCGCGGGGCGGGACGCGGCGGTGCTGAAGCGGCCGGCACGGCGCCGCAGGTGACGATGGCCGGCGTAGTGCCTGGGAACCGGGGGTGCGGCGGCTGCAGCTCCGTAGAAGAGCCGTTTGCCGATTTCGATGAGGGCCAGGTAGGCGAGGATCATGCCGACCAGCGTGGCGAAGAACGCCCCGGGAAGCGGTTGGAAGCCCAGGGTGGGGGCGAGTGGGGTGGCGGGCAGCACCGCGCCGATCGTGACGACGCCGAGCGCGGCGAGAGTCAGCGGCAGGCTGGGGTGGCTGCGGAAGAACGGGATGCGCCGGGTGCGGATGGCGAAGATCACCAGGGTCTGGGTGGCCAGCGACTCGACGAACCAGCCGGAGCGGAACTGGGCCGGGCCGGAGTGGAAGACCCAGAGCATGACGCCGAAGGTGATGAAGTCGAACACCGAGCTGAGCGGCCCGAAGGAGATCATGAAACGGCGGATGAAGGCGATGTCCCAGTGCGAGGGCTTTCTCAGCTGCTCCTCGTCCACGTTGTCCGTGGGGATGGCCAGCTGGCTGCTGTCGTAGAGGAGGTTGTTCAGCAGGATCTGTGAGGGGAGCATCGGCAGGAAGGACAGGAACAGCGAGGCGCCCGCGGCGGAGGCCATGTTGCCGAAGTTGCTCGAGGTGCCCATCAACACGTATTTGATGGTGTTGGCGAAGATCCGGCGGCCCTCGGCCACACCGTCCGCGAGGACGTTGAGGTCCTTCTCCAGCAGGATGACGTCGGCCGCGTCCTTGGCGACGTCGGTGGCCGAGTCGACGGAGATGCCCACGTCGGCCGCGTGCAGAGCCAGCGCGTCGTTGACGCCGTCGCCCAGGAACGCCACGCCGCCGCGGCTGCCCCGTTGCGCGTGCACGATACGGGCCTTGGCCTCGGGACTCACGCGTGCGAAGACGGTGGTCCTGGTGATCGCCTCGGCCAGTTGTGCGTCGTCGAGGGCATCGACCTCGCTGCCGGTCATCGCGCCCGCGTCGGTGAGCCCCAGGTCATGGCAGACCTTGGCGGCGACCGTGGCGTTGTCACCGGTCACGACCTTCACCGCGATGCCCAGGTCGGAGAGTCTGCGCAGCGCTGCGGCGGCGTCATGCTTGGGCGGGTCGAGGAACACCAGCAGCCCGGCCAGGTTCAGTTCCCGCTCGTCCTCGGGCCCGACGGCCCGCGTTCCGGGGGCGACGGGCCGAGTGGCGACGGCGACCACCCGGTTCCCCGCGGCGAACTCCGCCGCCAGCGCGTCACGGGCCCCGGCAGGGACTTCGACGCAGCGGCCCAGGACGGTCTCCGGAGCGCCCTTGGTGACCAGAGTTGAACGGCCGTCCCTGTCCCGCACAAGGACCGAGATCATGCGCCGTTCGTGATCGAAGGGCAGCACCGCTGCCTGTGTGTACCCGTCCAGCGCAGCCCGCTCGTCCGCAGCGGCCGGAGACCGCCACAGGGCCTGGTCCAACGGATTCCCACCGACGTCCCGCGCATCCCGCGCCGCGTTCTCGGTACTGAGCAGCCCCCACCGCACCACCGCCCCGGAGCCGTAGCCGTCGGCGGGAACGGCACGCATGTACTCGATGCGGCCCATGGTGAGCGTGCCGGTCTTGTCGGTGAACAGCACATCGACGTCGCCCAGGTCCTCGATGCAGACCAGCCGCTTGACCAGCACCTTGCGCCGGCCCATCCGGCGCGACCCGGCGGCAAGGCTGGTCGAGACGACGGCGGGCAGCAGCTGCGGGGTGATACCGACCGCAATGGCCAGCGAGAACAGCAGCGCGTCGATGATCGGCTTGTGCAGGGCTACATTGATCACGAAGATCGAGGTGGTCAACGCGCCCGCGACGTAGACCAGCAGCAGCGAGAAGCGCCGCAGGCCGACCTGGAACTCGGTGTCGAGAGGGTGGGTGTCGAGCCCGGCGGCGATCTTGCCGAACTCGGCGTGCGCCCCGGTGGCCACCACCACCCCGCGGGCGGCGCCGGTCCGGACGACCGTACCCATGAGAGCGCACCCGGACAGTTCGGCCAGCGGGGTCCCGGCTGCGACCGCGGCGATGTTCTTGTCCACCGGCAACGACTCGCCGGTCAGCACCGACTCGTCGCACTCCAGGCCCGTGACCTCCACCAGCCGCAGGTCCGCCGGCACGACGTCACCCAGACGCAGTTCCACCAGATCACCGGGGACCAGCGACGTGACATCCACCAGCGTGGCCCGGCCCCCGCGCAGCGCCACGGCCTGGTGGTGGATCTGGGAGTGGAGCGCCTCGGCCGCCTTCTCGGCCCGGTACTCGTTGACGAAGCCCAGTCCCACGGACGCGCTCACGATCAGCCCGATGATCACCGCATCGCTTCGCTCGCCCACCAGGAAGGACGCGACGGCGGCCGCCACCAGCAGTCCGAGCAGCGGCGAGCGGAGCTGATGCCACAGCACGGGGAACACCCGGGCACGGTGCGTGGCGACCGCATTGGGGCCGAACCGAGCCTGGCGTCGCAGGAGCTCGTCGCCGTCCAGGCCCTCCCCGTCGACGACGCCGACCTCACGAAGAACGTCGTTCCCGGACAGGGCCGCCGCTGACACCACTCCGGGCGCGGGCCCAAGCAGCTGTGGCGGAGCGGAGACGCTCACTCCCGCCCGCCTCCGGACCTGGAGGGGCCGCCCCTGGGTGCGGAGTACCGTCCGGTCCGACGATCGTGGCACTGCTCGGGCATACGCATCGCCGCCCTGGGGCTGTCGCGCCCCGGTGAGGTGGCGGGGTCCACCGTCCGGGCGCGCTCCGGGGATCGGGCATCGCAGGCGTCTGCTCCTCCCACAGCCCCGTGACCGACGACACCTGCCCCCCGTGGAAGAGAGACGACCCGGCCCCTCATCTCTGCCGCCGGCCCGGCCGGACCGGCAGAGGCAGCCGACCGGCCCGGAGAGAACCGAGCCGCAGGCCAGTCGGGGCCAGGGGCGTCGGTACTCCTCTCCGCCAGAAGCCGCCCAAGGACCTGCATCTCAGCCCTCGGCTGCGCCGGCGTTCCTGCGGACGGCGCTGTGGACGTCGCGGATGAGGTGTTGTTGTGCCTCTGTAAGGCCGCAGGGCATGGTCTTTCCGGAGCCGGACTCGAAACGGTCACCGCCGATGGTCAGGTCCCCGAGAATGCGCTGGTCGGGGCCTCCCAGCGCGTGCACGACAAAGGTGGCCATGGAGTTGAGCAGCTGGCCGCCGGCGCAACCCCGGGCATCGCCGATGTCGCCGTGGAGACCGTGACCGCCCCATGCGGCCCGCTGGATGGTGAAGGGGGCACCGGTGCCGTGGTCCGGGATGCCGTCGCGGAACTGCATGCTGCCGTCGACTCGGATCAACGCGTAGATACTGGTCATGAGGGCCCCTGGATTCATGCGTCCGGTAGGCGTGATCCGCGAACGGCAAGCGCCGGGGCAGGGTGAGGCAAGGGAATGGGCCTGTCTGCTCGCCGTGCGGCTGTTTCCATCCTCCATCGATCCCGTGACGTGGGCCACCCTGCCGGGGCTGTGTCTGCCTCTCACCCGGCTACGCCCGGAATGGACCGGCGGCCCGCGGCGCAGGCAGCGAAGGTCCGCTCTCCCGGGACAGGGTCAGCACGCAAGGAGCGCCCCGACCGGGCAGTCCGACCATCTCCCCGTGGTTCTGCCAGCCCCAGGAGTCGTAGGCGGCTTGTCCGGCCCGGTCGGCCGGATGGAGCAGGGCGACTCCGATTCCGGCGCACCCATCGGTCAGCAGACGCTGTTGCAGACGGCGGCCGATGTCGCGGTGCTGAGCATGCTGGGGCGCCACGACCTGGGTGAGGAGCAGGAACCGGGCACAGCCGGTGAGCCGTTGGATGCTCTCCTGCAACCCTCTCTCGGACCATCCGCCGGAGCTCACCGGAAACCCGAAGGCACACCCCACCAGCACCGTCGTCTCGGCGACCAGCAGCGCGAAGCCAGGTCGTCGGGCGCTGACGGCCAGCCGCCGCAGGAAGTCGTCCCGCGTGGCGGGGCCCGCCACGGCCAGGTCGGCGATGTCCTCGCTCATGCCCTCCGCCTGGCGGCGAGTCAGTCTGCGCAAGCGGATCCCGTCCTTGACGACTGGCGCACCGGCGCGGTCTCCGCACGCCTGCGTCCCGCCGGCCGGTGGGCCCGCCGCAGACGTGTCCAGCAGGTCGCGGAGCAGGGTGGGCGGCACGGGGTGTGCCGTGGTCGCGAGGAGCAAGGGCGCGGAGCCGGTGACGGTGAGGAGCCGGGTGATCTGCGCGCACGGATGGTGCAGGTGCAGGCAGGCGTGCACCCGGCAGGCATGCCGTGACGCCGTCAGGAAGACGTCCAAACCCTTGGCGTCACAGGAGCCGACCGTGGTGAGATCGACGTCGATGGCGGTCATGCCGTCGCGCAGGCACTGCTCCAGCGCGGCCCGCAGCAGGGGCGCCGAGGCCGGCCAGATGTCGCCGACGAGCGTGACCAGGGCCCGCTCCCCCCGGTCACGCCGGTGGATGTCCAGGCGCCGCACGGTCATCACCCCCGCCTTCGGCCGGGAAACGCAACGACCGGGCAAGCGTGCGGAGTTGTTGCGATCGCGGCGGGCATGATGCCGACCCGTCTCCGCACCGCCGCTCGGACGGCCCGGGGTTCGTCTCTCGCCAAGGACGACCCGGCAGGACGGCCGGAGTGCGTGATGCCCTCGGTATGTCCACCGTACGCCGTCGGCCGCCTCGACCCGCAGCACCCGACGGGCTCACCCGAGTCGAGCGCACCGCCTGCCGAGCGGCCCATGGAGACTCGGGGGGCAGACGGCCCACTCGGTGAGGCACACTGCCGTACCTCACGCCCACCGGGTATCCGCTGCGGGCGGTCCCACACAAACCCGCCGCAGGTGTACCGGCTGCCCCGCTCACGCAGGGGCCGAAAACGAAGCAGCGTCCGAGCCGGCCGAAGCCGGTCCGGACGCTGCGCAGCAGGCCAGAGGGGGCAAACCCTCCCCTGCAGCCGTAGGCCCTGTGGGACTCGAACCCACAACCAATGGATTAAAAGTCCACTGCTCTGCCAATTGAGCTAAGGGCCCAGGCGGTGTTGCCCCCCTGAGCATAGCCGGACCGGGCCGCGTCTCCGATCGGGTATCGGGGACCCGGCCGCGTCGGACGGCAGAACAGGCCGAAACGGTTACGGATCTCCCCTCTCGGCGGCACCGGAACGGAACACCTCCGGGCGGCACGCCGAAGGGCCCGCACGACCGGAGTCGTGCGGGCCCTTCGTTGGTCACTCCGCGTCAGCCGTTGCGCTTCCAGCGCGGCTTGTCCTCGCGGCGGCCGAAGGAGCCGGTGCCGCGGTGGTCGTCACGACGGCCGTGGGGGCGGTCGTGACCGGCGGAACGGAAGCCGGGGCGGTCGTCACGGCGGTCCCGGTTGAACGGACGGTCGCTGCCGCGGTGCCCACCGCGCTCGTCCCGGCGGAAGCCGCCGCGGTCGTCACGGCGCTCGAACGAACGGCCACCACGGTCGTCACGACGCTCGAAGCCACGCTCGCGGTTGTCACGGTTGTCGCGGTCCCGGTTGAAACCGCCGCGGTCGTCACGACGTTCGAACGAACGGCCACCACGGTCGTCACGACGCTCGAAGCCACGCTCGCGGCCGAACCCGCCACGCTCGCGGTTGTCACGGTTGTCGCGGTCCCGGTTGAAACCGCCGCGGTCGTCACGGCGCTCGAACGAACGGCCACCACGGTCGTCACGACGCTCGCGGCGCTCGTACGACGACGAGGACGCGGAACGCTCCTCGCGGGCGCCACGGTCGACGTCCCGCGCGGCCGGCTGCTCCGGAACGGAGATCTCGACCGCCGCCTGAACCTCGGCCTCGGCCTGCTCCTGCGCCTGGGCCACCGCGGCCTCCGGGTCCTCACCG
>NZ_JBHYKH010000531.1:5039-6087 GCF_042741275.1 Streptomyces sp. NPDC058964 | reverse complement strand
GGCCCCCGCCCGCCCCCCCGCGCCCGCGGGTGGTTCGCCCCCCGGGGCGGGGGCGGGGGGGGGGGGGGGGGGGGGGGGGCGCCCCCGGGGGGGGGGGGGGGGGCCCCGGCCGGCGGGCGGGGCCGACGCGGCGGCCCGGGCGGCCGGGGCCGCGCGGGCGACCGGCCGCTGGCTGCACTTCGTCCACGCCAAGGACGGCCTGCCCGCCGGGGCCGCCCGCACGATCGCGGAGCGCGCCGCGGAACTGCCGGACACGGTCGACGTCCTCCTCTTCGACCACGTCACCACCACCTGGGAGAAGTCCGGCATGCCGTCGGCCGACGGACGCGTCCTGGCGCGCGCGGGCCGCGCCGGCCTCGCCCTCGACGACGCCGCCGGCCTGCTGCGCCTCGCCCCGCTCCTCGGCAACCGCGCCCTGCGGGCGGACTTCTGGCGGGCGCACGAGGAGTCGCTCAACCGCGAGGACGAGCCGTACGCCGCGTACGCCGCCCTGCTCCACGCAGACCGGGTCGCCTGTCTCAACCAGGTCGCCCACGAGAACCGCCGGCTGCGCCCCCAGAGCCTGCCGCGGCCCACCCCGGAACACCGCTACGCGCTCGTCGACCGCTACGAGGCGCTCCTGTCCCTGGCCAAGGACCGCCCCGCCGCCCGCGCGGTCCTCTACGACGTCATGGTGGGCGACCTGCTGCGCACCTTCGCCCGTGAGGACATGCCCGGCGCGGTGGCCCGCGAGTTCTTCCGCCGCTCCTCCCTGGCCGCGGTCCGCTGGCGCCCCCAGGACCACCGCCGCCCGGCGGGCCCGGAAGGCATCCGCCGCGGCCTCCTCGAAGAGGGCGCCTACGGCAGGTACCGCGCCTTCCAGGCCGCCAACCGCACCCGCCGGGCCGCCAGGTCGGCGGTGCTGACCCGCAGACGCCGGGTGGGCGCGAAGCTCCGCGACCACCAGTACCGGGGGGGGGGGGGGCGGCCGCCGCCCCCCCCCCCCCCGGGCGGGGGGGCGGCGGGGGGGGGCGCGGGGGCGCGGGCCCGCCCCCCCCCACGCCCCCCC
>NZ_JBHYKH010000531.1:0-5029 GCF_042741275.1 Streptomyces sp. NPDC058964 | reverse complement strand
GCCGGGGGTCGTCCGCGATCGTGTCCGCGGCGACGGGGTGGGGGCCGGGGCCCCCCCGCCCCCCCCGGTGGGGGGGTTCTTCTCCGCGTACTGGAACCGCGGAGTCGCCTGCAATCCCGCCGCGATCGCCGCCAAGCTCGCCGAACTGGCCCCGGAGATCCACCCGGTGTGGGTCGTGACGAAGGACAACGCGCCGCTCCTGCCGCCCGGCACGGACCACGTGGTCCCCGGCACGCGCCGCTACTGGGAGGTGCTGGCCACGGCCAGGTACCTGACGAACAACGTCAACTTCCCCAACAACGTGGTCAAGCGTCCCGACGCGATCCACCTCCAGACCCACCACGGCACTCCCCTCAAGCGCATGGGCCTGGACCAGATGCAGCACCCGGCCGCCGCCCAGGGCATGGACTTCGCCGCGCTGCTGGCCCGCGTCGACAAATGGGACTACAGCGTCTCCGCCAACAGCCACTCCACCCGTATGTGGGAGCGCGCCTACCCCTCCCGCTACGTGTCCCTGGACCACGGCTATCCACGCAACGACGTCTTCTACTCCGCCACGGCGGCCGACATCCGCGCGATCCGCGCCCGACTGGGCATCGCCCCCGGCGCGACGGCGGTCCTGTATGCCCCCACCCACCGCGACTACGAGGCGGGCTGGACCCCGCGCCTGGACCTGGCCGCCCTCGCGGACCGCCTGGGCGAGAACACGGTCCTCCTGGTCCGCGGCCACTACTTCTACGGAGGCGCGGCGTCACCCCTGGCCGGCCTGCGCCGCACGGGCAGGGTCGTGGACGTCTCGCAGTACGACCCGGTCGAGGACCTGTCCCTGGCCGCCGACGCCCTGATCACGGACTACTCGTCCATCATGTTCGACTACGCCAACCTCGACCGCCCGATCGTCGTCTACGCCGACGACTGGGAGACGTACGCGACGACCCGGGGCGTGTACTTCGACCTGATGTCCGAGGCACCCGGCCAGGTGGCCCGCACCCAGGAGGAACTGGCGGAGATCTTCGTCTCCGGCGCCTGGCGCGACGAGGCCGCCACGAAGGCGCGAGCCGTTTTCCGGCGCCGGTTCTGCGAGTACGACGACGGGCGCGCCGCCGAGCGCGTCGTACGGCGGGTCTTCCTCGGCGACAACGAGGGCTCGCTGCCACCGGTGATCCCGGTCGAGCTGCGCACACCGGCACCGACCCCCGAGGAGGCCGCATCATGACCCCCGACGTCACGGTGACAGTGATCGTCCACAACGACGCGGCGCGGCTGCCCCGCGCGGTCGACTCGGTACGGCGGCAGACGCACGCCGGCCTCGAGATCGTCATCAGCGACGACCACTCGACGGACGAAACCCCCTCGGTGGCCCGGGAACTGGCGGCCCGGGACCCCCGCATCCGCTACCACCGGCTGCCGGAGAACAGCGGCGGCTGCAGCGCACCGCGCAACAGGGCCATCGAGGTGGCGAGGTCGCCGTACCTGATGTTCCTGGACAGCGACGACGAACTCCCGGAGCGGGCGGTCGAACTGCTCCTGGCCGCGCACCGCGAGCGCGAGGTCGACTTCACGATGGGCGCGGTACGGCGGATACGCGTGGACAGCGGCCACCGCTCGACCTGGATGCCGCACCTGGTCTCGGAGCGCCGGACCCTGGACGGCATAGCGGCGGACCCGCGCCTCTTCTTCGAGCACCTGTCGACGAGCAAGATGTACGCGAGGGCCTTCCTGGACCGCCACGAACTGCGCTTCCCGGAGGGCATCCACTACGAGGACCAGCTGTTCTCGGCTCAGGCGTACTGCCTGGCAAGGGCGTTCACGATCATCCCGGACCCCGTGTACCTCTGGTACATAGCCCCGTACGCGGCCGGCGACTCCGCGTCGATCTCCAACCAGCGGCACAGGCTCACCAACGTGCGCGACCGCGTCCATGTCCAGCGGCTGATCGACGACTTCCTCACGGCGAGCGGACACGGGTCGCTGCGCGAGGACAAGGACTACAAGTTCCTCAAGCACGACTTCCGCATGTACGCCGGGGACCTGCCGTACCGGGACGAGGAGTGGCTGCGGTCGTTCGCGGACATCGTGAACCCGTACCTCGGCACCCTGACCCCGGGCTCGTACGACCGGCTCCCGCGCCCCGAGCGGGTGGTCGTCCAGCTGGTGCGCGACGGCCGCCTGCCGGAGGCACGGCTGGCGGCGCGCGGTCTCGGCCACGGTGTGGCGCCGAGGCAGGTGACGACGGACGCGGCGGGCGGCGGTACCTACTGGGGCGACCGGATTCCCTCCTCCGCCGGGTCCCGGCGCGAGCTGGACGTGACGGACCTGGAGCTGGACACCCGTCCCTTCCCGAGCGCGCAGTTCCGCCACGAGATCACGGAACTCACGCGCGGTCCGGGCGCCTCGCTGGAGCTCGTGATCCGCACCTACGACCCCGGTCTGCGGCTCCCGGTGGGCCCGCACCGCGCAAGCCTCCTGCTGGCCCCGGGCCGGCGCCGCCTCACGCTCCCCTTCCGGCTGGACCCTGTCAGCCCCGGTGTCTTCGAGGGCCGTGCCCGCCTGGACCTTTCGGCGGCCCCGGTCCCCCTCCACGGCTTCGCCGGCGTCCGCCACCCGTTGCTGCGGGTCCAGCACCAGGGCCTGGCCCACACGGGGCTCCTCCTGGCCCCTCTGGACTTCCCCGCTCTCACCGCCCGCGTCGGTTACCACTCCGGCGTAGCCCCCCACCGCGTCACCGTCGAGCCCGAGGGCCGCGGCCCCGGGCGCCTCCAGATCCGCTGGCGGCCGACGGGAGTGACGGAACGTGTGATCCGGCCGGTGGTACGGCGGGTGGCGCGGCCGAGGGTGCGGCGTGTGGCGCGGCTGGTGGCGAGCTCGCTGAGGTGACGCACCGGGCGGACCGCCTGAGCGGCGCGCCGGGCCGGGCCTCCCGGCTCAGTGCTCCACCGTGTAGAGCACCTGCCCGCCCGGCCCGCGGGCGACCTCCCGCAGACCCGCCCCCGGCGGGGCGGTCCCGGTGTCCACCACCCAACGCACCCCGTACTCCCGGGCGATCCCCCGCCGCTCGCTCCCCGGCGTCCCCGCGGCGAATAACCTCCGGACCGCGGCGTCGCGCCGCCCCTCGACCGGCTGCAAGCCGTCGGTATCGCGGGCAGCGACGGTGTAGGGCCCGTAGGCCGGGATCTGCCGGGACGGAAACGTCCGTGCCATGACGACGTCCCCGTACTTCACCCACGGCGTGATCCACCGGTACCCCACCCACGGCGCCCGGTACTTCGCGGCGACCGCCCCCGGCAGCGCGCCCGGCCGCACCACATACCCGAGGGTTCCGATCTGCGTCCACGCCCCCACGGCCAGCGCGGCGGCCAGCGCGCACGCCCAGCCGATCCGTACCACCCGCGCGCGCCCCTCGCCGCCCACCACCTCCAGCGCGGCGGCGAGCTGCGCCGGGATCAGCGCGGCGGGCAGGACGCGCCCCCACGAGTAGTGACCGCTCGCCCCGCCCGCGGCGAACACGGCCGCTCCCAGCACGAAGAAGATCACCAGCGGATCCCACCGGTCCCGCCGCCACCGCAGCGCCAGCGCGGCCACCCCGAGCAGCACCAGCCCGAACCGTCCGGGCAGATGCCCGTACAGCGACCGATGGATGGCCTCGAGATCCGCTCCGGCCGAGAAGAGCGAGAAGAAGTCGTAGAACGGCCACGCCCACAGCACCACCAGCCCCAGCGCCACACCCGCCCCCAGTCGCGGCAGCACCCGCCGTCCGGGTCGCGCCGCGACCACCGTGGCGAGGGCGCCCAGTGAGGCCACCACTCCCGAGAACTGGTGGACCAGCAGGATCACCGCCCACAGCACCCCGAGCGCCGGCCACGCTCCCCGGCCCGCGCCGTCGCGCAGCGCGCCCGTCAGCCACGCCCACAGGTGGAAGGAGAGCCCGAGCGCGAACACGCTCGGATAGGACACCGTCAGCGCGAGGGAGTTCAGCCCGAGGAAGCCGCTCCACTCGAACAGCAGCGGTCCCCACAGCAACAGCAGGCACAGCAGGGCGATCGCCGGCGCGGCCCGGTGCGGGCTCAGCGTCCGCACGTACCGCCACACCCCCGTGACGAGCAGCGCCAGCCCGACGAGCGCGCCCACCCGCAGCACGACGAACACCGACAGCCCGGTGATCCGGGCGATGCCGCCGAGCACCAGCATCCACGGCGAGTAGTACGGGCTCGGCGTGTCCGCGTCGACGAGGGGATTGCCGGGGTGCACGAGGCTGTGCCGCAGGCGTTCGATCGTCGCCGCGTGCATGCCGAGGTCGCCCGCCCACGGGAGACGGACGATCACCAGGAGCAGCAGGACCAGGACGAGTGCGGCGGCGGCCTGCGGGAGGGCTCTGCCGGCGGTCGCCGTCGCACTACGCGGCGCGGCGCGCATCCTGCTGGAAGACCCAGGTGCGGTAGACGAGGAAGCGGAAGGCGGAGGCGAGGACGATCGACAACGCCTTCACCGCATTCGATCCGAGCGGCCCGTGCAGGCCGAGGCCGTGATATCCGACGTAGAACAGACCGCTTTCCATGACGACGCCGAGCCCGCTGAAGACAAAGAAAAGTACGATTTGCCGACGAGTGCGGGAAGCGCGGTCGCGGTAGGCGAAATAGCGGAAGCCGATGTAATTCGTGGCCATGGCAATACAGCTGGCCAGCACCGTCGCCACCATCGCCTGCCGACGCAGGCCGTGCAGCAGCAGATTGAAGACCAGGAAATTGACGAGCACGCCACTGCCGCCGACGACCCCGAATTTCACGACTTCGAGGACGATTCGCGTGACCGGCCGGACATCTGGTGCGGGAGCGGTCACGGTCGCCGCCGGGCGGGTCTCGGTGAGATTCACTGTCACACGGGACACTTTATCCGAAGCATCCCGATTAGCAGGAAAGGGTAAATTCATCGCCCGGTTTTCCCTTGGCGATGGCAAGAAGACCCACGGAAACGGGGGGGGGCCCGCGCCGGGGGGGGGGCGCCGGGGGCGCCGCCCCCGCCGCCCCCGCCC
>NZ_JBHYKH010000530.1:0-6096 GCF_042741275.1 Streptomyces sp. NPDC058964 | reverse complement strand
GGATGGGGGCGGTGCCTCGTGCCGACCGGAGCGCGGCCGCCCACCAGGCCAGTTGGTCGGGGACCGTCCTGGCGTACGTGGGGGCGCCGGGGCCGAGGGGGCGGCCGTGCGGTGAGGCGGTGAAGTGGTTCGGGAAGCCGAGACCGTCGCGGACCGTGACCGCGGGCAGCTCGGTCAGTACGTTCTCCGGGTGCAGCGCCGCATGGCGGCCGCCTGCCGCGCCGCCGTGGCTGAGGAAGGCGACGGGCTCGGCGGTCCGCTGGGTGAAGTGCCGGACCGGGGGGTCGTCACGGTGACCTCCGGCGGCTTCGAGGTGGTGACGAGCGGATCCGGACTGCCCGACCCCGCCACCCCCAACCACCCCCGCTGGTAAATCACGGACGCCCGCGCCCGGACCTTCTTCGCCGACCGGGACGAGGTCGCGGACGAGCAGGCCTTCCGGCCTGTGGCTCGGACCGTCCGTCGAGAACTCGGAGTGGTCACGGCAGAACTCACCCCCGTCGCAGGCCCCGACTGCACGCGCCGCCTGAACCGTCAAGCAGCCGGCCGCGGGCCGTCTCCTGAACGCCCCGGCCGCATCCGATGCTGCGACCGAAGCCGTACCGGGCCCACTGCGGAGCTTCATCGACGGTGCACGGCCTGGAAGCTCAGTTCACAGGCGCCGGGTCGATGAGCACACCCGGGTTCAGTATCCCGGCCGGGTCGAGTGCCTGCTTCGCGGCACGGAGCGCCGCTGCGAAGGGCTCCGGACGTTGACGGTCGTAGCCCGGCCGGTGGTCGCGGCCGACCGCGTGATGATGGGTGACGGTCGCACCGTGATCGTGCAGGATCTCCATGGTCGCAACCTTGATCTCGTCCCACATCGCGACTTCCGAGCCGCGTCGGCCCGGCGCGATGACGGTGAAGTACGGCGCGGGACCGTCCGGATAGACATGGGTGAAACGGCAGTTGATCGTGCCGTCCGTGCCCGTCACCTCCTTCACGACCTCGGCCAGTCGCCCCCGGACGCCTTCGTACAGTTCGGGTGCACGGTCCCAGGTGCAGGCGGTTTCGAACGTCTCGGTCACCACGCTCATTCGGGCGAGCGCGTCGCGGAGATACGGCATGCGCAGGAACGCCGAGCGCCAGATGTCCGCGGCGCTGTCGTTGCTGCCGGGCTCCGCCCGGGTGGGCCGTCCGCCGTGGTCCCGGGCCAGCGCGAGGAGTTCGGTCATACGACCATCGACGGCGCAGTGCGCGGATTCCACGCCGAGGACGAGCACGCTCTCACCGTTCCGGGCGACTCCCGCCAGACCGGCCTCCCCGGGATCCAGGAGCCGGCAGTTGGCCGGGTGATGTCCCGACTGGGTGATGGCGCGCACCGCGTCCATGGCGGCGTGGACGTCGTCGAAGAGCACCGTGGCGGAAGCCTTGTGCCGAGGGCGCTGCTGGAGCCGCATCCACGCTTCGGTGATCACACCGAGTGTGCCCTCGGAACCCAGGAAGAGCCGGTCGGGGGAGGGGCCGGCGCCCGAACCGGGCAGCCTCCACGACTCGTTGACACCGATGGGCGTCACCACGCGCAGCGACTCCACGAGGTCGTCGATGTGGGTGCGGAGCGTGGCGTAGTGACCGCCGGCGCGGGTGGCGAGCCAGCCGCCCAGGGTGGAGAACTCGAAGCTCTGCGGGAAGTGGCGCAGGGTCAGCCCGTGCGGACGCAACTGGGCCTCCAGGTCCGGGCCCAGGACGCCCGCCTGAATCCGTGCGGCCCGGCTGGCCCGGTCGATCTCCAGCACCCGGTCCAGGCCTGAGAGATCCAGGGACACCACGCCGCGATGCAGGCCGGCTCGGTACTCGACCCCACCGACGACCGAGCTGCCCCCGCCGTACGGTACGACCGCGACACCGGCGTCCGCTGCCCAGTCGAGGACATCGACGACGTGCTGTTCCGTGAGCGGCCGGGCTACTTGGTCGGGCGCTGCCGCGAGGTCTCCCTCCAGGGCCCGGATCACGTCCCGGTACGCCTTGCCGTAGGTGTGCGCGGCCCGGTCCGCGGGTGCTGCCGACATCAGAGGCGCGAGCGCGGAGGGGGGTTCGACGCGAACCTCCGGCAGCGTGAGCGCGGAGACGTCGGGCACGGGCAACGGGGTGTCCGCCGCCCCGGGCACCAACTGCCCGAGCGCGGCGCACTCCGCGTCGGACAGCGCCTTGTCCGCGGCGCCCCATCCCCACCACGAGCGGCCCGCGGGCGATCCGGAGGGCGACGGATACGACGTCGTGCTGTCGGTCACGAGATTTGACCTCCCAGTAATTTACCGATTGGTAAGTTACCGCAACGTATAGTCTCACCATGACGACCGCAAGAGCCTCGAGCGCACCGGATCCAGCCGACGGCGATCCCAGGGAAAGCGGCGGGAACCGTGCCGCCGGGACCAAGGGCGTTCCGAGGGCCGACCGGGAGCGGCAGATCATCGCTGCCGCCATGGAGGAGTTCGGCCGACGCGGCCACTCGGCGGCGTCGATGGCCGAGATCGCCCGCCGGGTGGGTGTCACCAAGCCGATGCTCTACACCTACTTCGGCTCCAAGGACGGCCTCTACACGGCCTGTGTCGATCACATCGGTCCCCGCCTGCTCGCGGCGACCGAACGGGCCATGGCATCGAACCCGCCACAGGACCAGTTGCCGCGGACCGTGCTCGCGGCCCTCTTCCAGGCGCTGGAGGGGCAACGGCACGCCTGGTTCGTGCTGTACGACCGGACGACGGCCCCCGGCTCCGCCCCCTGGGACGCCGCTCGCCGTCACCGCGAGGCGATCGACGCACTGGCGGAGACCGGCACCGCCGCCCTGCTGCGGGGTCAGGGCAACCGCGACAGTCTCGACGCCGACGCGCTGAAGCACGTGTGGACGGGCACCGTCAGTGCGCTGGTCGGCTGGTGGATCTCCCATCCCGAGATTTCCGCACACGAGATGAGCGCCCGTTGCGCCCGCCTCCTTTCGGCCGTCCGAAGCGGTGCCTGAGGGGGATCATCGGAGCCCTCGGCGCCCCGGCCGTGTGTGTCGCCGTTGGAGCCGCCTTCGCGATGCTCGTCGTCGTCATGCGCGGCCTGCTGCGCACGGCCACCGGCCGGCACGCAGAGATCGCCGAGGCCGTCCGATGGCGATCGTCGTCGACCTCGACGTCCTGCTCGCCGAACGCAAATGCCGGTGGGCGAGTCCGCCCCGGACGTCGGTATCACACCGGCCAATGTCGCTGTGCTGGACAACGGCCGGGCGAAGGCGGGTCGGCGCACCACTCTGGACGCGATCTGCCGCCCCCTCGGCTGCCGGCCTTGCGACGTGCTGCGCCGGGTGCCCGACGAAGTGGTCGGCGAGTCCTGAAGCCGCCGCGATGCGGCTCGACCGCCGAACGGCCCAAGGCCTGAGGGGGAGGAGAGCCTGCCACGCCTACTTGGGTGCGCCGCCGTGTGTCACCGTCGTCCGCGACGCCTGCGGCTGGGACAAGGTGTCGATGAACGCACCGGCGTGGTCGTCGAAGCCCAGGAAGGCGCCGGGGACGAGCCGGGGCAAGCGGTGTTCGAGGCCGGTGAGGACGGAGTCGGGCGCTTTCCTGCGGGCCTGGTTCGGAAAGCCCGCGGAACGCGTCGAAGGCGGGACCGGGCACACGTCGCCCGCGGTGTCCGGAACAGCCCGCGTCGACGCGGTCATGGCCCCTCGGAGCAACCGGCTCCGCCACGGCGCCGTCCACCCGGGCCCGGTCTTCGAAGGCAGTGGTGAGGCACCGCCCCACATCGTCGTACGGCCCCGGCAGGGGTGCGCGGCTGTTCCGTCAGGAGGGCGGCCCGGACCCGGTCACGAAGATCGGTCACGGCTCGACTCCGGCGGCTGTCCTGCCCGGCCTGCGGTCAGCACACGGCACGTTGACCCGGTCGCTGCGAGGGTCCGGGGATCCGGCGGCGGTCAGAGTGCCCGCAGCGCGACGCCGAGGTCAGGGCCGTAGTTGCCCCAGCACCGGATGTCCCCGGCATCGGAGGCGAGGTCACCCAGGTACCAGTCGCCGTCGTCGGCCTGCACCGCGCACAGTCCGTTCAGATCGATCGCGCAGTCGGCTCGGAGACGATCGCCGTTCAGGGTCACCTCCCCGAGCGTCGGGAGCAGCCGGGCCTGGGGGCAGCCGCTGACGCGCCGGATGTCGGCCATGCTCCAGGGCTCGGGCAGGCGCTCGTCGCGGGGTTCGGTGGCGGGCAGCGGCTCCACCACCGCATGGCCGAGGCGCGGCCGGATCCACTCACCGTCGCGTTCGATGCCGAGCACACCGCCGAGGAAGGCCATCTCGCGAGTGCCGCCGGGCGTCTCCCAGCGGAACGGGACGCGGGAGACGTGCGAGGGGAAGTCGTCCTCGGCCGCGGTTCCAGGGCCGAACGACCGCTTGGGGACCGGTCCGTCGTCGGTGTACCGGTGGGCGAAGAAGGCGGTGATCCAGCCCGTGACCCGATCGCCGCCGGACGCCGACTCCCACTTGTAGAGCGAGCGCCAGAACTCCTCCACGACGCCCCACCCCGACGCCGCCGCGCTGATCGCCTCCAGCACCGGGTGCAGGGCGGCGAACCACGGTCGTAGACCTTCGAACCACCCTTCCAGCTCCCGCACCCGGCCCGCCAGCCGGCGCCAGTCCCGGTCCGTGCCCTCGAGCCGGATCCGCGGAATGCCGCACAGCGAGACCCAGCGGAAGCGGTAGTACGGGCTGACCACGTCCATCAGCGCCACCAGGGCGGCCGTGGCGTCGGCGGGGGTGGTGGTCGAGAAGGCGGGCTGGAACAGGTCGGCCACCTCATCCCCGATGCGGGCGCGCAGGGGCTGTTGGACCAGGTTGATCGAACGCTCCCAGTCCAGCGGGGCCAGGTCGTCGCGCAGGGCGATGGTCTGCTCGCACCCGGGCGTGTCGGTGAACAGGCCTGCGTAGGTGTCGGCGTTCAGACGGACATGGACGGCTGTCTCGTGCACGACGGCGTACCAGAGCAGGTCGGGCGAGAGGCTCAGCGGCAGGTGGGCCGTGAAACAGAGGTGGATGGCGCGCAGCAGCAGGCTGGACGCGGGTTCCTCGGCCTCGGGAGTGTCACCGGGCCGGCCGACGAGCCGGTCGGTGCTGCGGTGGTGGATGCGTGCCCGGCCCCGGAGTACCGCCCCCAGGAAGCGCTCGTTGCCGAGTTCGGTGAGCCCGGAAGCGAGCCGGGCGGCACCGGCGTCCGCACCGAGCGGCAGGTCCATCTCGAAAGCCATGCACATCCCCCGCAACACTGAGCGGCTCCGATCCTAGAAGACCAAGGTGAGCGGATCGCACGGGCACCCGTCCCCGGACAGGCGGGCCTCGCCGCTCCCCGAAAGAATGAATGACCCGGCGGATATGGCGTGTCACGGACGCTGGACCCGCACTCTTCGATTCCGAGAACGGAAACCGTGAGGCAGTGTTCTGGGGGTGGATGTGGCGGGTCGGCAGCGGTCGGCTTCGTTGGGGGACCGGGCACGCTACCTCTTCGACAGGACACTGGCCCGCAGCACGGGCGCACTGCTCGGCTGGCTGGCCGTGTGCTGTCTCGCGGTCGTCGTGCCCGTCAGCGCCCTCCTGGTGTGGACGGATCCCGCCGCGCCGCGCTCCTTGTCCGGCCGTCTCACGGCCGTGTGGAGTACCAGTGCGCAGACCCTGCGGCTCGGCGGGGTGACGGGTGCGCCGCTTCGGATGCTGCTGTCCGTACTGCTCGGCCTGATCGCCCTGTTGTGCGTGTCGACCCTGGTCGGGGTGGTCACGACGGGCCTGGGCGACCGGTTGGCGGAGCTGCGGCGAGGCCGTTCGACCGTGCTGGAACGGGGTCACACGGTCGTGCTCGGCTGGTCCGACCAGGTGTTCACGGTCGTCGGCGAGTTGACCTCCGCACAGACCGGAAGGCGGCGGAAGACGGTCGCTGTGCTCGCCGAACGGGACACGGCCGACATGGAAGCGGCGCTCATGACCGCGCCGGGTGTCACCTGTGGCGCCCGGCTGGTCTGCCGCACCGGGTCGCTCACGGATCCCGAAGGCCTCGCGTTGGTCACCCCGGCCGCGGCAGGCTCGGTGCTGGTGC
>NZ_JBHYKH010000529.1:0-6100 GCF_042741275.1 Streptomyces sp. NPDC058964 | reverse complement strand
CGGGACGTACCAAACGGTTCGAACGCCGACCAAGGTCTCCAGCCACCCGAACGCCCAAGGAACAGTCTTGAACGCGATCCCCACCCCCAACGGCCGTTCCCACGCCCCGGACCACGATTCCGGCAACCCTCGAACGCCGGTGCTCACCGCCGAGCCGCTGCCCCCGCAGGGGCACGGCGCATTGGAGGCCGAGCGCGCACGAGACACCCCCACCGACCTCCTGGAGCACCCCGACCCGCACACCGCCGCCCAGGCCGCCGCGGTGGAGAACCTGCTCCGCTGCTGGGTACGGGAGACGAGTCTCACCGCGCCCGACGCCGGCACTCTCCGCATCCCGCTGCCCGCCAGCGGCACCTCGCTGAACGCACCAGTCCACTACTGGTCGCCGACCGGCTCACACCGCTTCGGACTTCCGCGTCTGGCCGACGCCCCCGCGGACGCCCCACCGCTCGACGCGGTCACCCTCGCGGCGCTGCTGGCCAGGGAGACGCCGTGCCCTGGGCCCGAAGCCGGTCCCAGCGGCACCCAAACCGCGGTGAGCACCGACGGCGGAGACCTCGTCGCACGGGTCGCCGACTCCGTCCGCCGTACCGTCACCTTCATCGGCGAGCGGCGCGAGCGGCCCGCGGACGGACCCGACCTGTTCCTCGCCGCGGAACAGGCGCTCCTGCTCGGACACCCGCTCCATCCGACCCCGAAGAGCCGCGAGGGCCTGTCCGAGGCCGAAGCCCGCCTGTACTCACCGGAGTTGCGCGGATCCTTCCCGCTGCACTGGATGGCCGTCGCCCCTTCGGTGCTCGCGGCCGACTCGGCCTGGACCGAGCGAGGCCGTCCCGTACCGGCTGACCGGCTCCTGACTCGCCTCGCCGGAACAGAGCTGCCACTGCCCGACGGATATCTGGCCCTGCCTCTCCACCCCTGGCAGTCCCGCGAGATCCGGCACCGCGACGACACCGCTGCCCTGCTCGACGCGGGGCTGCTCCGCCAACTCGGTCCCCACGGCACCCCGTGGCATCCCACCTCCTCCGTCCGCACCGTCCACCAGTCCGGAGCCCCCGCGATGCTCAAGCTGTCGCTGGGCCTGCGGATCACCAACTCCCGCCGGGAGAACCTCCGTAAGGAACTTCACCGCGGAGTCGAGGTGCACCGCCTGCTGCGCACCGGCCTGTCCAAGGCATGGCAGGCCGTGCACCCCGGCTTCGACATCGTCCGGGACCCGGCCTGGCTGGCCGTCGACGGTCCGGACGGCCGGCCCGTGCGCGGACTCGACGTGGTGATCCGGCACAACCCGTTCGCCCCGTCCGACGACGTGTCCTGTGTCGCGGGCCTCGTCTCGCCCCGGCCGCGTCCCGCGCCGGCCACCGACGCAGTCCCCGTGCCGCCGGGAACCACGCCCGTGCGCTCCCGGCTCGCACAGGTCGTCACCCGGCTCGCCGAGCGGACCGGCCGACCCGGTGGAGCCGTCGCCACCGAGTGGTTCCTCCGCTACCTGGAACACGTCGTACGTCCCGTGCTGTGGCTGGACAGCGAGGCCGGAATCGCCCTGGAGGCCCACCAGCAGAACACCCTCCTCCTGCTGGACGGCGACGGCTGGCCTGCGGGCGGGCGCTACCGCGACAACCAGGGCTACTACTTCCGCGAGTCCCGGCGCTCCGAACTCGACGCCCGGCTGCCCGGCATCGGCGAGTACAGCGACACCTTCGTCTCCGACCAGGTCACCGACGAACGTTTCGCGTACTACCTCGCCATCAACAACGTGCTCGGCCTGATCGGCGCGTTCGGCTCCCAGCGCCTCGCCGACGAACAACTGCTGCTCGCCGCGTTCCGCCGCTTCCTCGCCGACGTCGCCTCGGGGCCCACCCCGCTGCGCACCTCCCTGCCGGCCCGGCTGCTGGACTCACCCGTTCTGCGCTGCAAGGCCAATCTGCTGACCCGGCTGCACGGCCTCGACGAACTCGTAGGTCCGGTCGACACCCAGTCCGTCTACGTCACCATCGCCAACCCCCTGCACTCCTGATCCACCCAACTTCCGCTCCGCTCATCTCATCCGCCTCATCCGCCTCATCCGCCTCATCCGTCTCCGAGGACCATGACCCACCTCGTCTCCTGAGAGGAGCACGCTGTGCCTCCCATCGACGCGAGCGCCGACGCCGGCCCCGTCCCCCTTCACCCCGGTTGGTCCGATCCCGGTGAGGACAGCGAGGAGACTCTCGACCTGCGCCTGCCCGACGAACTCCTCGCCCTCATCGCCGGGGAGGCCCCCGGGGCCGCGAGCGGTGCCGGGGTGACGGCGCCGGGTGCGGTCCCGGCCGACGCATGGCTCCCCGCCGCCGGCGATCTGAGCACGGCGGCGGCCGACCGGTTCGCCGCCGCGGACGAAGACCTGCTGGACCACCTCGGCGACTGGGGTCCTCTCGTCACACCCGTGGGCCCGTTCCAGCTGGTCCCGGCCCGCCTCGACCGCGACCTCTCGCTCATCAGCGGGTGGATGAACGACCCCGCCGTCGCCGCTTTCTGGGAGCTGGCGGGCTCCCGAGCCCAGACCGAGGACCACCTGCGGGCCCAACTCGCCGGTGACGGGCGCAGCATCCCGTGCGTCGGCGTGCTGGACGGCACCCCGATGAGCTATTGGGAGATCTACCGGGCGGATCTGGACCCGCTCGCCCGCCACTATCCGGCCCGCCCGCACGACACCGGTGTCCATCTCCTCATCGGCGGTGTCGCCGACCGTGGACGGGGACTGGGGTCCGCCCTGCTCAGAGCCGTAGCCGACCTCGTACTCGACCGTCGCCCCGCCTGCGCGCGCGTCATCGCGGAGCCCGATCTTCGCAACACGCCCTGCGTGGCCGCCTTCCTCAACGCGGGTTTCCGGTTCGCCGCGGAGGTCGACCTGCCCGCGAAGCGGGCCGCACTCATGATCCGGGACCGGTCCCTGCGTGATCGGCTGTAGCACCGCGTGACCTCATCTTCACACCCGGTGCACCGCTCGGCCCGAAGCGGTGCCCACCCGGCCCGCATTGGCCTCCGCCGAGACGGGCCTCCGTGAGACCACCTCTGCCCCGTCCCGTGCGAGGAGCCCTGGCCGTGATCCCACCCCTGGTCCCAGCCTTGATCGCCCGTTTGTCAGTGCCGGGCCGTAGGGTGGTCGCGCTATGACGAAGCCCTCACTCCCTGAACTCCTGCATGCCGCCGTCACCGCCGTCGGCGGTACGGAGCGCCCCGGCCAGGTGACCATGGCCGAAGCGGTCGCCGAGGCGATCGACGACGGATCCCACCTGCTGGTCCAGGCCGGCACCGGCACCGGAAAGTCGCTCGGCTATCTCGTGCCCGCGCTCGCGCACGGGGAGCGTGTCGTGGTGGCGACAGCCACTCTGGCCCTGCAGCGTCAGCTGGTGGAGCGCGACCTGCCGCGCACGGTCGACGCGCTGCACCCGCTGCTGCGTCGCCGTCCGGAGTTCGCGATGCTGAAGGGCCGGTCGAACTACCTGTGCCTGCACCGTCTCCACGAGGGCATGCCGCAGGACGAGGAAGAGGGCCTCTTCGACCAGTTCGAGGCTGCCGCGCCCACCAGCAAGCTGGGCCAGGACCTGCTCCGGTTGCGCGACTGGGCGGACGAGACGGAGAGCGGTGACCGCGACGCCCTCACGCCGGGCGTCTCCGACCGTGCCTGGGGCCAGGTGTCGGTGTCGTCCCGCGAGTGCCTGGGCGCCTCGAAGTGCGCGTACGGCGCCGAATGCTTCGCGGAGATGGCTCGCGAGCGCGCCAAGCTGGCCGAGGTCGTCGTCACCAACCACGCGCTGCTGGCGATCGACGCCATCGAGGGTGCTCCGGTGCTGCCGCAGCACGAGGTGCTGATCGTGGACGAGGCCCACGAACTGGTCTCCCGCGTCACCGGCGTCGCGACCGGCGAGCTCACGCCCGGCCAGGTCAACCGGGCGGTGCGCCGCGCCGCGAAGCTGGTCAACGAGAAGGCCGCCGACCAGCTCCAGACCGCCGCCGAGGGCTTCGAACGGCTGATGGAGCTGGCCCTGCCGGGTCGCCTGGAGGAGATTCCCGAGGATCTCGGCTACGCCTTGATGGCTCTGCGGGACGCCGCCCGCACCGTCATCTCCGGAATCGGTGCCACGCGTGACAAGTCGGTCCAGGACGAGGACGCGGTGCGCAAGCAGGCGCTGGCCTCCGTGGAGACGGTGCACGACGTGGCCGAGCGCGTCCTGAACGGATCGGAATGGGACGTCGTCTGGTACGAGCGACACGACCGCTTCGGGGCCTCACTGCATGTCGCTCCGATGTCCGTCTCCGGCCTGCTCAGGGAGAAGCTCTTCGCTGACCGCTCCGTCGTCCTCACCTCGGCGACGCTCAAACTGGGCGGTGACTTCAACGGGGTGGGCGCTTCCCTGGGACTGGCCCCCGAGGGCAGCGAGGGCGACGACCTCCCGAAGTGGAAGGGCGTCGACGTCGGCTCGCCCTTCGACTACCCCAAGCAGGGCATCCTCTACGTCGCCAAGCACCTCTCGCGCCCGGCGCGCGACGGTGACCGCGCCGACATGCTCGATGAGCTGACCGAGCTCATTCAGGCGGCCGGCGGACGCACGCTCGGTCTCTTCTCCTCCATGCGCGCCGCCCAGCTCGCTGCCGAGGAACTGCGCTCCCGCGTTCCGGAGTTCCCGATCCTGCTCCAGGGCGAGGAGACGCTCGGCGAGCTGATCAAGAACTTCGCGGCGGACCCGAAGACCTGCCTATTCGGCACGCTCTCGCTGTGGCAGGGCGTCGACGTCCCCGGCCCCAGCTGTCAGCTCGTCGTCATGGACAAGATCCCGTTCCCGCGCCCGGACGACCCGCTGATGAGCGCCCGCCAGAAGGCGGTCGAGGATGCCGGCGGCAATGGCTTCATGGCGGTCGCGGCCACCCACGCGGCGCTGCTCATGGCCCAGGGTGCCGGGCGTCTCGTTCGGGCCTCCGGGGACCGAGGCGTGGTCGCGGTGCTGGACCAGCGGCTGGCCACCGCCCGGTACGGCAGCTATCTGAAGGCGTCGCTGCCCGACTTCTGGTCCACCACGGACCGCAACCAGGTGCGGAAGTCGCTGGCCGCGATCGACGCGGCCGCGAAGCAGTCGGAAGCGGAGTGACCGGGGGTCTGTCCCGGCGTCGGGACGGACCCCCCATGTACAGCGGCCAAGGGATACGGGCCCGGACAGAACAGGGCCCCGGAACCGGCGCAGGGGTCCCGGGGCCCGGTCAGGGGACGGGCGGCATCTCGTGCTCGCCCGCCGCAGCCGTCACACGCGGCGCAGCACGGCGACGACCTTGCCCAGGATGGTCGCGTCGTCGCCGGGGATCGGCTCGTACGCCGAGTTGTGCGGGAGGAGCCAGACGTGGCCGTCCTCGCGCTTGAAGCGCTTGACGGTCGCCTCGCCGTCGAGCATGGCGGCCACGATGTCGCCGTTCTCGGCGACCGGCTGGCGGCGGACGGTGACCCAGTCGCCGTCGCAGATGGCGGCCTCGATCATGGAGTCGCCGACGACCTTCAGGACGAACAGCTCGCCGTCGCCGACCAGCTGCCGGGGCAGAGGGAAGACGTCCTCGACGGACTCCTCGGCGAGGATCGGGCCACCGGCGGCGATGCGTCCGACGAGCGGCACGTACGACGCGGCGGGCTTGCCGGCGGTGTCCGTGGGCTGCACGGGGGCGGCCTGGTCGGAGCCGCGAACCTCGTAGGCGCGCGGGCGGTGCGGGTCGCGACGCAGGAAACCCTTGCGCTCGAGTGCCATCAGCTGGTGCGCGACGGATGAGGTACTGGAAAGGCCGACGGCCTGGCCGATCTCCCGCATCGACGGGGGGTAGCCGCGCCGCTGCACGGAGTCGCGGATGACTTCGATCACCCTGCGTTGCCGGTCGGTCAGTCCCGAGCTGTCCGCCCGGATGCCGGGAGGTCGGCCCGGCAGGGAGCGCTTGTGCGCCTCTGGACTCGCGGCGTCGCTCATCGCGTGCATCGGCTCAGGTCGGCCCTGGGGGCGGTCCTGGGCAGTGATGGCGGCACTGTCGGCGGTGGTGGTCACGTCGGCCCCTCTCGATGGTCTCCCTGCTGCCCAACGGTAGT
>NZ_JBHYKH010000528.1:0-6121 GCF_042741275.1 Streptomyces sp. NPDC058964 | reverse complement strand
CGAGCCCGACACCTACCTGCTCGTCGCACCCGCCGCGGCCGCCGCGCCGTAAGCCGTCGGCGTGGGGGCGCGCCGCCCCCCCCGCTGGCGGCCCCCCTCGACGATGGGGTCGTGGGGGGCCGGTCCGTCGAGGCCGACGCAGAGAACGGCAGGATCCTCTCGTCGTCGGAGCACCCGGGTCGCCCTGCCCGAACAGGACTGGCACCGGGCCGAATTCAACTGCCAATGCCGGCGGTCGACGGACAACGTGTCCAGCGCCCGAGAAACTGCGCGCATCGGAGAAGGTGTTGACGGAACGGTCGAACGGACATCGCCCCACACTTGAGGACGTAGCGCGCCGGGCAGGGGTGTCGAAGTCTACGGTGTCCCGTGTGATCAACGGCGAGCCCAGAGTGCGGGCTGCGCTCGCTGAACGCATCCGACAGGCCGTGGCCGAACTCGGCTACGTACCCAACCAAGCCGCCCGAAGCCTGGTCACCCGCCGCAATAACGCCGTCGCCGTCGTGGTCACCGAACCGCAGAACCGGCTCTTCGTGGACCCGTACTTCGACTGCCACCTGCGAGGCATCCGGCACGAACTCTTCCAGCAAGGAGCGCAGCCGGTGCTTCTGTTCATCGAGGAGCCGGACGACTATCCGCGCGTCGGAAACTTCCTGGGCGGCGGCCACGTTGATGGCGCCCTGCTGTTCTCGCTGCGCACCGACGACCCGTTGCCCGCCATGGTCGAGCACATCGGCCTACCCGCCGTCTTCGGCGGTCGCCCGGCCATCGGTTCCGGCCACCGCAGTCACAGCCACACCTACGTCGATGCCGACAACCGCGGCGGAGCCAGAGAAGCCGTCCGGCACCTCGTATCACTGGGATGCCGACGCATCGGGACCATCACTGGCCCACTCAACCAAGCGTCTGCGATCGACCGCCTCGATGGCTACCGGGACGTACTCCTCGACGCCCCACCCACACTCATCGCCGAGGGCGACTTCACGATGCAGGGCGGCGCCGACGCCATGGCCGTGCTCCTCGACCGGTGCCCCGACCTGGATGCGGTCTTCGTCGCCTCGGACCTCATGGCTTCCGGTGCCCTGCGCGTACTACGCGAACGCGGGCGCCGCGTACCCGAGGACGTGGCGGTGGTCGGCTTCGACGACCTCGCGACCATCGCCCCGGCGACGGAGCCACTGCTGACTACCGTGCACCAGGACATCGAGGACATGGGGCGCCTGATGGCACGGCTGCTGTTCAAGCGGACATCGGACGAGCCTGCGTCGCGAGACGGCGGTCCTCCGCCGTCCACTGTGGTCACCCCGACACGTCTGGTCGTGCGGAAGTCCGCCTGAGGGAACTGCCCTACCGCGGCTACTATCGGAAAGGCGCGCCCTTGGGCTCTCTATCGACAACTTGGTGCGGTGCGCAGGTTGCACCGCTTGGGGAGTTATGGCAGCGCTCAAGGGAGAGGGGCCGGCGACGATGCAGGCGTCAGAGGTCCCGAGTGCGCTGGCCGCGGCCATGTCGACCGCGTCATCACTTGGCCTGACGGTCGACGACGCGATCGTTCTTCATGACTCGAACAAGCTCACTCTGCGTCTGCTCCCTTGTGACGTCCTGGCCCGGGTGGCACCTGTAGCGCATCAGGTCGCACGGTTCGAAGTGGAGCTTGCTCGGCGGCTCGCCGAATCCGGGTGCCCTGTGGCTGCTCTCGAACCTCGAGTGGAGCCACGCGTCTATGAGCGTGACGGCTTCGTGGTCACGCTATGGACCTACTACGAACCCGTGACACCTCGAGAGGTCTCACCAGGCGACTACGCCCACGCGCTTGAGCGGCTGCATGCCGGCATGCGCGAGCTCGATGTCCCGACCCCGCACTTCACGGATCGAGTCGAGCAGGCTCAACAACTCGTGGCGAACCGCGACCGCACTCCAGCGCTCGCCGACGCGGACCGGGAGCTGCTCGGCGACGTGTTACGAAGCCTGAGACGACTGATCGGCGAGCGCGGCGGCGCCGAGCAGCTGCTGCACGGCGAGCCGCACCCGGGCAATCTGCTCACCACGAAGAACGGGTTGCTGTTCATCGACCTTGAGACGTGTTGCCGTGGGCCTGTCGAATTCGACCTCGCCCACGCCCCCGAAGAAGTCAGCGAGCACTATCCGGGTGTCGATCAAGACTTGCTGCGCGAGTGCCGGGTCCTCGTACTGGCGATGATCGCAACGTGGCGCTGGGATCGAGGCGACCAACTCCCGAACGGGCGCCAGCTGGGCACAGAGTGGCTCAGCCAGATCCGAGCAGCACTCGGTCGTAGCGGCTTTGATACCCATGGCTGATCCGGACCTTCGAGGCCGTAGTCAGCCGCGCAACAGCTGCGGGGTGTGGATCACGGACGCCGATGCCCTCACGGAGTGGCGCCGCAGCGCGAGCACCGCGCGGCGCAAGAGCGCACGCAACCCGAGTGGTACCAGAGCTACACGCTGCACGTGGCGAAAGTAGCGCGGAGCCACGGGTTCATGGGTGCGTAGCTCCCCGCAGAGCCCCACCGGCCCGGCCAGAACGGGCTGCCAGCCGGCCCGTTCGGCTTGGGCACGGGGGGCGAGCAGAAGAACCGCATGCCCGGCGTCAGACGGATGTTCTGGTGTTCAGTCAGGAGCCGGTCCGTGCCGTCGGGGACGTCGATCGCCGGCCGCATCCGGGGTTCCGAGGAACCGGAGGTGCGGCGGCTCATGGCCGTCACCCTGCCCGGGAGATCATCCGCCAGGCGCCGCCGCGCTGGTCCAGGGCGTCGGCGATCCCGTCGGCTGCGTGCGTGATGGCCGCTGCGTCAAGCCGACCGCGCAACGGCCTGTCCCCGATGTGTCCGCCCCGCCTCTTGTGCGGCCTCGGCTGAGGAAGCGGTGGTGCGTCCAGTGCTTGCGCCGACGCTACCCGCCCGGCGAGGCCCTCTCCCGGGACCTGAGTACGTTCTGAGTAGGTGCGCTCATGCAGTACGACCTGGCGCGGCCCACACTCCGAACCATGACACATGTTCTGCCACCGGCCGAGGAGCTGCGGCTCATCGACGCCGAGTTGTGGCAACTGGACGCTCGACGCCTCCAGTTGCTGGCGCGCCGCGCCTGGTTGATCGGCCGTCTGCCCTCGCTGCCGCAGCCCAGTCCGGTGCCGCCCGCGGCCACGCCCGCGCTGCACCGCCCGGAGGCCACCGCGCCGCGCGTGCAGAATGTGCTGTTGCTCCTGGGCGGCATGCTGCTGACCATCGCGGCGATCGCGTTCACGCTGGTCAGCTGGGGACACCTGGGAATCGCCGGACGCTCGCTGGTGCTGGGTGCGGTCACGGTGGCCGCCCTGACCGCTCCGCTGCCGCTGCTGGGACGAGGCCTGCGCTCGACGGCCGAGGCGGTGGCGGGACTCGCGCTGGTGCTCACGGTGCTCGACGCCTACGCGCTGCACGCGGTCGCCCTCACCGGCGTGGACACCACGGCGTACGCGGCTGGATCGTCGGCGGTGCTGGCGGCCGTGTGGACGGGTTACGGGCTGTTGCCGCGCACGGGGGCGCTCCGGCTGCCGCTTCCGGCCGCGCTGACCGCGGCGCAGCTGCCGCTGCTGCTGGGGGCGGTGGCGGCCGACGCGGGGCAGTACGGGATCACCGGCGCGCTGCTCGTGACGGCCGCGTGCGACACGGCGGTAGCCCTGCGCGCTGCGACCAGGCTGGTGCGGATCACCGCCACGGTCGGCGCGTACGCCATGGGAGTGTGGGGCGCGCTGGGTGCGGCCCGGCTGGCGTGGACGGCCGGCGGTCCGGGCGCTGGAACCCTTGCGGCCGCGCTGCTGCTGTTCGCGGCCGGTGTCGCGCTGGCCGCGGCACGGCGGGATCGTGCCGCGGGGCACGCTGTCGGGCTGTCCCTCGCGGTCGGTCTGCTTGCCGTCACCGCGCTCGGCGGCATCGTCCGTCCGGCGCTGCCGGCCACCTGGCTGGTTCCCGCTCATCTCGCCTTCGGGATCGCGCTACTGACGGCGGTACGGGTCGGTCGGCTGCCGGAGCCGGTGCGGCGCGGCCTCGCCCTCGCCTCCGCCGCCGTGCAGGGTCTGGCGGTCCTGTGGGCGCTGCCCCTGCTCGCCCTGACGTTGCTGGGGCCGACCGGCTGGGCGACGCGGGTGTGGTCGGGGGCACCGGGCGGTGCCCGGGAAGCCGTATCGGTGGGCGCGCCGTGGCTGCCGCACCTGCAGACTGCGCCGCTGGTCCTGGCCGCCGTCGCCGCCGTCCTCGCGCTCGCGGTCCGCGCTACGACGTGGCGGCCCAGGGCGCTGATGGGCGTGCTGGTGCTCGGGTGGTCCGCGCTCATGGTCGTCCCGGTGGTGCTGGGCGTGCCCTACCCGGCGGCTCTCGTGGTGGAGGTGCTGGCGACGGCGGGCCTGCTCGCGGTGGCGACGCGGTCCCGGCTGACGGAGAGCACGGGCCCGCTCCCGGCGTTGGTGCTCGCCCTCGTCACGTCCGTCTCGCTCGCGTTCCTCTCGCTGCCGACGCGGTTCGCGACCGTGGGGGTGCTCACCGCCCTGACGGCGCTCTTCGCGGCGGGGTCCCTCAAGCAGCGCCTTGCCACGGTCACGGTCCCGGCCGCGTTGGGGTACGGCGCCGCTCTGGCCTGCGCGGTGGGCGCCGCGGCGGGCTGGGTGCCGCAGCACACCGCGCTGCTCGTGGTCGTGGTCCCGGCCGTGGCGGCGCTGTCCGCCGCACGGGCCGCCGACGCGCGGACGACCGTGGTGGCCGAGGTGACGGGTGCGGTCGCCGGTCTCCTGGCGATCGGGTTGGCGGTCAGCGATCCGGCGATGCTCTCCCTGCTGCTGTCCCTGTCCGCGGTAATCACCGCCGGGACGGCCGTGCGCGCCGACCGCCGCCCGGCGGCCCATGCGGCCACCGCGCTGTTCGCTCTGGCCTCCTGGGTGCGCCTCGCGGCCTGGGACGTCACGGCACCGGAGGCGTACACGGTGCCGGTGTCCGCCGCGGCGCTCGTGATGGGCGCGATGCGAAGGCGCCGGGATCCGCAGGCGTCGTCGTGGGTGGCGTACGGCCCCGGTCTAGCCACCACGCTCGTGCCGAGCCTCGCGGCCGCCTGGACCGAGATGTACGCCCTCCGCCCGTGGCTGCTGGGCGCGGCGGCACTGCTGGTCACCCTGGTGGGTGCCCGACACCGGATGCAGGCGCCGCTGCTGCTGGGTGGCGGGGTGCTCGTGCTGAACGCACTGCACGAGTTGACCCCCTACCTGGTGCAGGTCGCCGACGCCCTTCCCCGCTGGGTGCCTCCCGCACTCGCCGGACTACTGCTGCTCGCCGTCGGTGCGACGTACGAACGACGGCTGCGGGACGTGCGGCGGGTGCGGGAGGTGCTGGGCCGGATGACCTAGACAGCTTCTGTCCGATCACCGGCGATCCGCACGTTCTGGGGCCGGGCGGCTCGCCCCCGGTACGTCACTTGGCGCCCGGCTCAGACCGGGGTGCGGGTCACCGGAATCCACAGTCGCGCCTCGGACTGTGCCGGTTCGAACAGGCCATCACAACAGCGGCAGCAAAGGCATTCGTGGTCCTGGAACGGCACGCTGCCGCCGATCGGCCGCATGGCCGCGGACCGTCCTTTCCACTCACCGCAAGCACAAGAAACACGGCATGAAGGTGCGGGTCTCCCCCGGCCGATTCGGCCGCCTGCTGAGGGCTTCGCCCGCACTGCCCGGCTCCGTCCACGACATCAAGGCCGCGCGCACCCACGACATCACCGCCGCCCTGGTCCGGGCCGGCAGTGGCTGCCGGGCGGACAAGGCCTATCAAGGAGCCAGCGGCACCGTCCCTTTCCCTGCCGAGGCTGCTGGGACAAACTCCCGGCAGGCAGCGCGCTGTCAACGCCTTCCACGCCATGATCCGCACGCCCGGCGAGCAGGCCGTGGCCACCCGCAAGCCCTGGCGGCTTCTGCGCGAGCTCCGGTGCAGCACCACGCGGACCACCGGAATCGTCCAAGCCGTCACGGCGCTCAACCTCGCCGCAAACGCCTGAGGTTGGAAAATGCGCACCATGGCGAATCACCCGGGCTTCGGCGTGCTCCTGACCCGACTTCTGAATCACCGACGGATGGATGTCACATGGC